>DASRAT010000157.1:0-5409 GCA_035638015.1 Gemmataceae bacterium
GACTTCAAACGCTTAGTGCCTTCCGAGGAATGGGTCATACACTGTGGTGCCTGATCAGTTTTCGGAAAGGACAGTCTACGCCTGGATGACACCCCGGGCGCGAGTCCGGCGTCACTTCGTTGGCGCTCAGTCTGCGCCTGACCGCAGCGAGGCGGGGGCACGCCTACGCGGCTGGTACGCGGGCAATGCAACACCTGACCGCCCAACCCCTCTCCCCGCAGCGGGGAGAGGTGCGTATTTTTGGCCGCGCAGTTGTCATTAGGTTGGCGATCTTCCATGCGCTGCAGAAAGTCGGGGGCTTCACGACGCACAAAAATCAGTGCCCGCCGCCGGTGGCCACGAAAGCCGCCACCCGCCGTTTAAGAGCAAAACCAAAAAGCCAATGCCACCACCATAAGTGCCGCAAATAGCAACATCGTGGCCAATCTCAACTGTGGTTTATTGAGGCCGCCTTTTTGGCCAAGTCTGTAGCTCTGAAAGAAGACCGCACCGCTGGCTATTATCAAGCCAAATCCTCCAAATGCCCAGAATGTCAACGCCGGACTGTCAAACGGTTGCTCCGAAAAGGCGGGTAGCATGCTTGCCCACGCCATTCCTACCAATCCAATCACCAGTAACACAACGCCGGCGAAACCAACGAAATCGTTTACTTTTTCCCCGGCGTCGTAGCCCACGAGTCGTGCCAGGTTGGGTGTCCGTCCGCCACAATGGGGACAGAAAAACCATGCCGCCGTGGCCAGGTCCGGCGTGGCGAACGATTGTTCGCAGCAAGGACATTCAATGGATGCGGTCACTGTATTTGCCCTATGGGCACCGGTTTGCCAGAGTTGCATTGCCTTTGTCTAAGCGTGGCGGCGAACGGCTGGCACACCGCTGAAACGGCTTTGACAGCCGTTACTTCAGCCCCAGCTCCTTCAACTGCTTCGCATCCACTGCCGCTGGCGCGCCCGTCATCAGATCGCGTGCCTTCTGATTCTTCGGAAACGCAATCACATCGCGAATGTTGGTCGTCCGCGCCAGCATCATCGTGAAGCGATCGATTCCCAGCGCAATGCCCCCGTGCGGCGGCGCTCCGTATTTCAATGCGTCCAGCAAAAAGCCAAACCGCTCTTTGGCTTGCTCGGGCGTCATGCCCAGCACGGCAAAGAGCCGCGATTGCACGTCGGGGTTGTGGATACGAATGCTGCCGCCGCCGCATTCGTAACCGTTGATGACCAGGTCGTAAGCCTTGGCCCGCACCGTGGCGGGGGCGCTCTCCAGCTTGGCCAGGTCCTCGTCCATGGGCGCCGTGAACGGGTGATGATTGGCGGCCCAGCGTTTTTCTTCGTCGTCCCAGATGAACGACGGGAAATCGTAAACCCAGGCGATCTTGTAGTCCGCTTTGGACGGATCGAAGAGTTTGAGCGTAGTCGCCAGATGGGCGCGCACATTGCCCAGGGCTTGACAAACGGTGTCTTCCTTGTCGGCGACGAACAATAACAAATCGCCAGCAACCGCGCCCAGGCGTTGCCGAATGGCCTGCTGTGCCGCGGCGGGCAGAAACTTTTCAATGGGCGAGACGAATTTCTCCGCCTCGACTTTGATCCAGGCCAGACCCTTGGCGCCGTAACGCTGCACAAAGGGCGATAGCTCGTCGAGTTGCTTGCGCGTGAACTTCTCCACCGCCCCCTTGGCATTGAGCGCCCGCACCTTGCCGCCGCTTTCCACGACGCTTTTGAAAACCTGAAACTCGGTCTGCGCCGCCAGATCGCTGACATCGACAATTTCCAGGCCGTAACGCAAATCGGGCTTGTCGCTGCCATAGCGGAGCATGGCCTCGGAGTATTTGATGCGCGGCAACGGCAGCTTGATCTCGACGCCGATGCACTGCTGAAACACAGCCGCGGTCAAACCTTCAATGACGCGGAACACGTCATCCATCTCGACGAATGACATTTCCAGGTCGAGCTGCGTGAACTCAGGCTGCCGGTCGGCGCGTAGGTCCTCGTCGCGCAGGCAGCGGGCGATCTGGAAATACTTGTCGTAACCGGCAACCATCAAGAGCTGCTTGTAAATCTGCGGCGACTGCGGCAAGGCGTACCATTGGCCGACAGAGACGCGGCTGGGGACCAGGTAATCGCGGGCCCCTTCCGGCGTGCTGCGGCCAAGCAGCGGCGTTTCCAGCTCCAAAAAGCCCTGCGCATCGAGATAATCGCGGATCGACTTGCAAATCCGGTGGCGCAGCATCAAGGTCTTCTGGATCGACACCCGCCGAAGGTCGAGATAGCGGTAGGTCATCCGCAAATCTTCGTTGGCCAGTTCCTCGCCGGGAAACTCGGTCATCTCGAAAGGCGGCGTGGGGCAGCGATTGAGGATGGCCAGTTCATGGGCCTTGACCTCGATGTCGCCGGTGGGCAACTTCGGATTGTGCTTGCCGGGCAACCGGGAACGCACCGCTCCCTTGACCGACAGCACGAATTCATTGCGAATCTCCTGGGCCGTGGCGAAAAAAGGGTCATCCGCCTCGAACACGACCTGGGTGATGCCGTAGCGGTCGCGGAGGTCGACGAAAATCTGATCGTTGTAACTGCGATAGGTATTGACCCAGCCGTTGAGGGTGACGGTCTGTCCGACTTGAGTTTCACGCAGTTCGCCGCAGGTGTGCGTCCGTTGCCAAGAGGCCATAATGGTGTTCTCGATGATGGAGGCGTTTGAATAGCGTTGCGAGCGATTTTATGGAATTGACGCGCAATGGAGATGGGATGTTCGCGCATTTACCTACCGACATTTGCACAGCGACGTGCCGCGGTTCAATCGACCACATATTCCAGCAACAGATGATACTCGCCCTTGGACGTATTCATGATGGCCTGAACAACCAGCGGGCCGGGCTGTACTTTGAGCTGACATTCAAAAGTGTCGCCGTTGTGCTGAAATACCGTGATTTTATTGGCGTTTTTGATTTCCAGGCGGACAATGTCGGGCGATTCAATCCGAAATACCTGCGGGCTTTGGCTCTTGAGGTGCATTTGCAGCGGGACCGTGACGATCTTGAGGTTGAGCTGTTTAAGGCCAAACTGCTTGGGAAAACCCTGAAAGCCCTTGTCCTTCACCATGTCCAACAATTCGTCGGTTTTGGCGAAGCCGAGGGCCTGGATGACAAGGGAATTGTCCAGCAGGATTTGATAGCTGGCAGCAATACTCTTGTCGCGCTGAATGGCCTGCAGCGTGTTTTTGTCGAGGAGGCCCAGAGCGGCCAGCTTTCTTCTTGGCAGTCTTTTCATTGCATCGAATTGATCCGACGTGACAGCGGGTTCCAATAGCTGCCAATTTGCATCTTTCGGAAAATGGTCGAAGATCAAACCCTCCGGAGGCGCCTGAAAGAAATAATCGCGCCATTGGGCTTCTTTCTTGTAGCCGCCGGCCCAGGTTGCGTCCACCAGCGTCCACTGCCCGTAGATTTTCACGGCATTCCACATGTGATTATCGTCGCCGGTGTCTTCTTGAACTTTGCCTGCATTACCGCTTGCATACCCTACGATGCATTTGACCTCCAAGCCGGCATGCTTGCAAAGCGCCTCAAACAACAGGCTATATCCTTGACAAACGGTTTTGCGCAACTTGAGAACAGTTGGCGGATCGGTCGGCACACGTGTTTTTTTTGCATAAGCATCGTAGTCATAGCTGATTTTTTCCGCGGTCCAGCGAAAAATTGCTCTGGCTAGTTCGCGCTCATCGATCGCGCCGGAGACAAGATACTCGGCAAGGCTCGGCACTGTTTTTTCGGCTTCCTCCGGCGCCGCGAGCGCGTGAGCGTCGATAAAGGCGTATTTGTCGGCCTTGGCCGACAAGGTATCCAGGCGCTTGCGCACGACCTCCAGCGTCTGAGCGTCTTTGCGTGACTTGACTTCCGCTTCCTTGAGGCCGGCTTTGAGTTTGTCAATGCGGTCTTGAGCGTCTTTGGATCTTTCCAGGAACTCTTGTTGAAGCTTCGTGATGTCGTCTGCTGGCGCCGCCGGTTCTTTTTTGATCGCTGGGTCCGCGGGTTTACCAATGGCGGCAAGTTCCTGCTTGTATTTTGCTTCCAAAGTTTCCAATTGTACTTGTAGTTTCGCAACGGTTGCTTGGCTTTGGCGCGCGGCATCCTCGGCTGCTTTGAGCTTGCTGCTCAGGTCCGGCGGGGTTGAGCTTTTGGATCCTCCGGATGATGCAGTTTGACCTAGTTTGCGCCGCAGATCTTCGATGACTCCGGCATCGGCTTCGGCTTTCGAGCGGGCTTGTTCTAAAGCTTTTTTGTTGTCCGCTTGATCGGGGCCACTGTTTAGCCCTTGAATCGCGATATTGTCCCACTGCCAGTAAAGCAAACCGCCAAACAGCAACGCCAGCGCCACGAAAGCGCAAAATCCACCAAACAAAAAGCCGCTGCCGAACCCAAACCGCCCGCGTGGTGCTCGGCGCGCGCTAGACGCGCCCAAGTGCGCCGCCGAGGCCAAGGCTGGCCTTGCGCCAGGTGCGACGGCCGTGGTCGGCGGCGTTTTCGCAGACCTCTGTTCAAAGTCCGTGGTTTTTTTCGGACCAACGTGAAAGATTTGGTTGCAGAATGGACAACGAATCCGCTTTCCGTGCGCATGATCGGGCACGCCAAATTGCTTGCCGCACGAGAGATTAGGGCACGTTGTCTGGCTCGGCATGGTCGTGATTCTCAGGTAAGGCCAGCAAAACAAGGGGGCACAGGCTATTTGCTGGAAACTCGTGTGGTGGGTGTGTTAGGTAAGATAACCGACGGACAGTTGCATGTCCAGCAAAGAACACCACGCATGGGAGAGCGTTTGGTGTTGGAACAGCCTGTGCCTTGCCAGTTGTGCACGGCGCGGTTACAGTGAAACGATATTGGTGCCGCGTCGTGCACTCCCATTCCAACTTGCGGCGAGCCTGTAGCGTATGCCAGAACCATCCACGTCTGCTGCCATTGTGACGACCAAGATTTGCGTGGTCATCGGCCGCACGCGCCACAAGATGATGCAGATCGAAATCCAGGAAGCCGCCAAACGCGGGGCCAAGTTCATCGAGCTGCGCCTGGACTTTCTGGCGAAAGCCCCTGATTTCAAGCGCTTGCTGGCTGAAAAACCTTGTCCCATGGTGGCGACCGTGCGTCGCCCTAGCGACGGTGGCCGGTATTCCGGCACCGAGCAAGAACGCCATGCTCTGCTGCGCCAGGCCATCGTTTCCGGTTTTGACTGGGTCGATCTGGAAACCGACATCATCGACCAAATCCGCCGCTTCAAGGACGTCAAGCGGATGGTCAGCTACCACAATCTTCGCGAGATGCCGGCCGACCTGGAAAAAATCTACGAGAATATGTGCAAGCAGGATGCCGACGTGGTCAAGCTGGCCGTCACAGCCCAGGGGCCGGGCGACAACTTGCGTATC
>DASRAT010000158.1:0-2809 GCA_035638015.1 Gemmataceae bacterium
GACTTCAAACGCTTAGTGCCTTCCGAGGAATGGGTCATACACTGTGGTGCCTGACCAGTTTTCGGATTGGACAGTCTACGCCTGGATGACACCCCGGGCGCGAGTCCGGCGTCACTTCGTTGGCGCTAAGTCTGCGCCTGACCGCAGCGAGGAGGGGGCACCTGGCGGGCCATTGCCGCCCTGGAATGGATCGGCACAGCGGATGCCAAAGAACTGCTGGGAACGCTCGCCAAGGGCGCGCCTGGAGCTCCTCACGCAACTCGCGCAGGCGGCGCTCAAACGTGCAAATCAATAAGGCGACCTGTCCTTTTGACTGGCTTGATGCAGCGGTGGTGAGCTGTCTAGCCCCTGTTGTTGGTTCGGCCTGCCAAGGCTGGACCGGCTGCATACAATTGCCACCGCCCCTCGGTGATTCCTTCAAGGAGATTAACATGAGCCGGCAAGATCAGACCGTCACCGTTCCCCGTCGCGGCCGAGTCGTCAAATTCCTGGCCGCTCTCGTATCGCTAAGCGTGGTGTGCCTGTCGCTTTACGCGTCGCAAAAGGCGCCGCTTGCCGTGAAAGAATCGCCGCAACCGGCCCAGGCCAAAGCGGCGGAGCAAATGGGCGATGACAAGGCGCTGGTGCAAACGACCAAGGCGGTGGCCGCGGCCAAGGCTTTCCTGGACACGCTCGACGCCAAGCAGAAGGCCAAGGCCGTTTACGATTTCAACAGCGCCAAGAAATCGGGCTGGTCGAATTTGCCGATCACCAATGTGCCGCGCAACGGCGTCCGCATGGGTGATTTGACCCAGGCCCAACGCGACGCCGCCTTTGGCGTCTTGAAGGCCTCCTTGAGCAAGCAGGGCTATCAAAAAATCATCGACATCATGAACGCCGATCAGCAACTGGCCACGGGCAAAGGCGGCAAGGGCGGCGGCAAAAACAGCTTTGGCAACGATAACTATTTCCTGGCCCTCTTCGGCGAGCCGTCCGTGACCAAGCCGTGGATGGTGCAATTCGGCGGCCACCACCTGGGCCTCAACGTCACCGTCGCTTCCAAGACCTTCGTGCTGACGCCGACGCACACCGGCACCCAGCCGCAGACCTTCACCCGCGACGGCAAAGCGGTCCGTCCCCTGGGCGGCGAAAATGACACGGCGTTCAAACTGGTTAACTCCCTGGATGAGAAGCAAAAAGCCCAGGCCATGCTCAAGGAAAAAGTGAAGGAGATGATCCTCGGCCCCGGCAAAGACGGCAAGACCATTAAGCCGCAAGGCGTTAAAGGTTCGGAGCTAAACGCCAACCAACAAACCATGCTCCTGGACGTGATTGCCGAGTGGACCAAAATCTTGCCCGACGACGATGCGGCGGCCCGGATGGCGGAATTGAAAGGCAAATTGCCCGAGACCTATTTCGCCTGGAGCGGGCCTACCACGAATGGCAGCGCGGTTTACTTCCGTGTGCAGGGGCCGAGCGTGGTGATCGAATACGCGGCGCAGGGGACGGCGGATCATATTCATACGGTGATTCGTGATCCTGGAAATGATTATGGGCAGAAGCTGCTAAAGAATTGATCAGGCATTGCGGGCTGCACGGGATTCAGAGATCGTTGAGCATGGGGTCGCTCGCATGCTTTCGCGGCATTGAAGTCGCTGAGAATTGTGCCTTCGTCGCCGGTATTCCTTGTTAAACGCATGGCACGCCCCGTGAGGTGCGCCAAGGAGTAGCTCTCATGCGCGGCAAACTCGTGATTATTTGCCTTTTTTCTCCTGGGCGGCTTTCTCGGCACGCAGCAATTCCAGCTCGGCGTCCGCCCGGAAATAACGCGCGCTTTCCAAGTCGGACGCATGCTTCGAATTATTGAACTTTTTCTGGACATTAACCGCTTGCCGCTCCACAACATAAGCCCAGGCGACCTTTTCTTTGAGGACTGTCACAGCGTCTGATCCCTCGCCACCGACTTCCATCTGGGCTTGGGTGAGACGGCGTGCGGCGTCGTAAACCATGCCAAGCGATTCGGCATCTTGCATCCACATGATGTATCTGCCCCGTAGCTCCACCTGCACCGCGTTATACCGCTCCTTCAAAAGTTTGGTGACAGCGTCGTCTTTGTCGGTGATTTTCAACGCACGCCAACCTTGGACGAACGTCGGCCAGTTCTTTTCACTAATCCCGTTTTTCTCGCTCACCGCGTCAAGCTTGGCCCACTCCGTGCTTGCGAGCAAGATCTTCTGAAGTTCGGGAGCACCGTAAAAGCGGTCAATCTCACGATAGGTGGCCGTTTTGACTTCTTGCAATTCACTGGCGTACTTCTCACGGACCTCGTTGTACTTCTTGCCAATGACAGGATCCTTTGTGGGATTATTGCGAAGCGCTTTGCCCTCGGCGGCGACCAAGCGTTTCACAGCTTCTTCAACTTTTGGCACTGCCGCCTCTGCGGAGGCGCTGTCTTTAATCGTTTTCAAAACAACCGCCAGATCCTTTAGAGATTGCAAGTAATCCTTCATGAACTTTTCGGCATCCTGGTCGAGCGGCAGCTTATCGCCCCCCGCCACGAGCACCGGCTGCAAGACAGCTTCCGGTTCAACCTTTTTACCTTGCTCCGGCTTCTCAGCTAAAAGCGGCGAATCTTCCTTAACCTGGCCCGTGTTGTCTGGTGCCGAGGACGCCTGCCCGACAATTATTCCAACGCCGGTGCTAACGAAGCTGAACAACAACACGACGGCCAAAGCAAATTTACTGACCTTGATTATTGCCATTTCGCGCAAAGCTCCTTCGAGAATGGTTGCAACACCGCCTGACACGGTGCTTGTAATGGACTCCCCCA
>DASRAT010000159.1:0-5497 GCA_035638015.1 Gemmataceae bacterium
ACCATCACAAACACCATGAGTGGCGCCCTGTTCGTTGCGGGGATAGTCGCACTCGGGATTGCATTGCAGACTGCGCAAGGAGACCCAACAAGTGTTGCACGGTAATTCTTCGACTCACGTGTCTTCGCTCAACAAACGCCAGGCTTTGACACTGATGGAATTGATCGTTGTGTTAGTGATACTCGTGGCCTTGGCCGGCATCGTGGTGCCGCTGTTGCCGAACATGATCGGGCGGACGCACACGGCTTCCGCCGCTACCAGCATCACTGAAGCGAACCGGATCATTCAAACGTATGAGCAACTGTATCAAAGCTATCCCAATGACCTGGATAACTTGGCTGGAACGGGCGGTCCTGTCGATTACTTGCCTGCAGTGCCGGCCCAGTTCACGGTGGCGGCGTTAAAGGATTATGAAGCCGCCGCGCTGGTGAATTCCGGAATTACACGGGTTTGGGGCATGTATGACACCAAAGTCAATCTGTTGGCCGCGGGCGGCACGCCGACCTTCAATCCCTATAGCAGCACCACGGCGCAGGCTGTTGCCACGGGACTAAATGTCGCCTATTTGACGGAAACCGCCGTCGAAAGTCTGTCGGGAATCGTGCGCGACGATCCGGCCCTGACGGGAGACGTTTACGTCGTATTCGGCTTTGGCAAGCGAACCACCGCCATTGGCAAAGTCGTGTCGGACGCGCCTTTGCATTTTGGTGAGAACGCCGCGAGTAACGCCAACAGCGTTTATTGCCGGTTTGGCATCGTCTTTCGGGTGGCCCGAGGCAATGGCACCGCCACGCCAACCAAATTGGACCGGGCAGTGTTTGTTGGCGTGGTGGATTTCGGCGGTGACGGCATTAGCGGATCGGATGCTCACCTTGGCGAGTATTACAAGACCACGGGCAACAATTAGCATAAGCCAAGAGGATGCAACCAAAAAAAAATCGGGTGGCACGCCCTGGTAGGGCGTGCCACGGTGAAGTCAGTGAGCGCAAGACCATGAAAGCATATGGCCGAAAAAGAGCAGGGCTGACGCTCATGGAATTGGTCGTGGTCATTGCCATCCTCGTCGCGATGGCGGGGATAGTGGTGCCGCTGTTGTCCAGTTCGACGAGAGACGCGGGCAGCACCACGACCGTGGCCAGCATGCAGGGTCTCAAGAACGCGATCTTGGCTTATTCGCTCGACATGAAAGGCGTTCCCGTGGCGTTCGGATCGCAATCGAACACCACGGGGGTGCCGCAATCGCTCAAGGATTTGCTCGTGCAGCCCGCCGGCTATCAAGGTGCGAACGTGGCGTATGATCCAGTCACGCGCCGTGGCTGGCGCGGCCCTTACCTCAGCAGCATGGGTGGGAAGTTCAATTACAATGCGGCGCTGGGCCGGGTCGTTGATGCCTCGTTCAATGATACGTTCAACGCCTCACCCAACGGCCGGCAAGAGAATGATCCCACGCCGCTGGACGGCTGGGGGTTTCCCATAGTGTTGCAATGGCCGGAAACGGCCGCGACTTTGGAGGTCCGATCCGGCCAGGTGCGGTTGGTTTCGGGCGGAGTACCGACGCTTGCCAATGCCTATGGCGACAAGGTCTCGGTGTTGGACGACATCGTCAAAACAGCGGCTGATCCGGCGAGTTTGGCGAGGCCGACGTTGCATAAGAATTTGGTGGTATTTGTATTTGTGGCCGATCCGTTCGCTCCCGACGTTTTTGCGCAGGGAGGAACGCCATGACATTGCATAACACGAGCCGCGGGTCACAGGCCGGCGCGGCCCTGCGGGCCGCGGCTAAACAATATGAAACACGCCGGGGTTTGACATTAATCGAATTGTTGGTGGTGCTCGTCATCCTGGCAATCTTGACGACGCTGGCGGTGCAAAGCACGTCGGTGGTCATGGACCAGGGACGGTTTGACGCGACGCAGCAATCACTGCAAAACATTCAAAACGGCATCATGGGGCCGGCGAATCAGCGTGGAGCCGACGGCAGTTTGTTGATCACCGGCTTCGCGGCCGACATGGGACGATTGCCGCAACCGGTGGACGCGACCAGTGATCCATTGCGGGAACTGTGGGATGCGGCGGTCATACCTGCGATTTCGGCTTACGGTCTTCAAACGGTGGACCTGGGACTGAAAGACGCCACCAATAATCCGATCCTGGGTCAGCTTCGTTGCGGGTGGCGCGGGCCTTACGTGCAGCCACCGTTAACGCGCCAGGTGACCAGCGGCGGTCAGACGCAGGCTCAAATCATGTTGCTCGACGGCTGGGGCAATCCCTTCGACGCACTCACGCAAAGCCCGGTGGCTCCTTTTACATTGACACTCGCGGGAGTGGGCCAGCCGATCAACGTCATTCGCAGCCGCGGCGCCGACAATCAAATCGATCCGTCGCCGCTGCAAGTGCCATTTTCGGCATACAACCAGGATCAATACTCGCCCACGCAAAACTATCAAAGCGGCGGCAACATTTTGAGTTTGCCGACGCCGTTGGCCAGCTATGCGAATTCCGCGAGCGTGCAAGTCAGCATGCAAGCATTCAATACTTCGGGTTCAACAACGACTTTGGGCGACCCGACTGCCAGCGGCAACAACACTGCGGTGGTCATCGTCTATTTAACACCCGTCAACGGCGTTTTGACGGTGGTCCGTTCCCCGGTGACTACTTTACAATCAACGCCCACGCCGGTGTCGTTCACTTTTCCCAACGTGACGGTGGGTGCACGCGCGATTCAGGCGTTTCAATACGATCCGAGCAACATGAAGGTGCTCAAACGCAGCCCCATCGTTTACCTGACGGTGCCCAGCGGCGGCGCCCCCGCCCAAACACTGATACTTCAGTAGGCTCGGAGATTTGTCAATGGCCGGTCGGTCCGCGATTACTGTTGTCCTCATCACCCGCCAGGACCTGGTGCGTGCCGACTTCAACCCCGGCTCGCCGCCGCGTCTCACCGGTTTATGGGGCCAACCACGTCCCGATTTGCCCGATCAAGCAGCCTTGTTGGAAGCGGCGCTCTCCACCGGCCCCAAAGTTGGCAAGCAAGTGTGGGTGCTCAGCAGCGACCTCTGGACCCAGAGCATGTCGCTGCCCGCGGTGCGCACAACTGGATTGGAAGACGCCGAGCTGGCCACGGCCCTCAATTTCGAGGCCGAGGGCATGTCCGGCCAGGCGGCCTTCGAGTCGGCGGTGGGCTTTACCTCCCAGTCGGCAAACACCGGCGAGCGTGGTTTCTGGATCGTGCAGGCTCGCACTTCTGATCTTGAGTTGATGGAGGAAACCGTGCGCCGCGCCGGCGCCGCCCTGGCCGGGATCGCCCATCCGGCGGGTGTGCCGTTTGCCCTTGGCTCGCACGGGGCGGGTTCCTGGCAGCGCCTCGAAATGTGGGCCGACGCCGTCGTTTGTGTCTTTGGCGAACAGCAAGGCAAGCCTGAAGTTCACGTCATCAATTCCGCGCCGCAGCTAAATCAGTGGCAAAACGAGTGGGAACAACGCCGTGGCGAACAAGCCGGCGGCAGTCATCAGGAAGTGCTGGTCGATGTCGGTGTGACGTCGGCCGGGACAAAAACCCGTGAGGTGGTAGTGCGGCTGGAAGACGAGCCGGCGCTGCGGGCCTGGCTAACGGCCTGGGCGGCGGCTCTGACGCGCAAAAGCGTGCGTGTTCCGGTCGTTCGTCCGCCGCGGCGGCCGATGGCCGCGGGGCGGCGTGCTGCACTGGCCGTGGCGCTCGCCGTCGTGGCGGTTGCGTTGTGCGTCGCGCACAATACATGGTTCAACAACACGATGCTCGACTATCAAAAGGATGCGCAAGCGGCCGCCGAGCCGACCAAACGGATGGCAGAATTGCAAAAGCGGGCCAAGGAACTGGAGGGCGAGCGAACCAAGCTCGTGGCCCAGCTCGACAAGCATGGTCTCCAGCTCGACAATTTTCAGCTCCAACGTCAGCGCATGATCAGCTTGATGACCTGCTTGAGCCAGTATCGGCTCGACGATTTGATGATCGAAAAAGTCGACAGTCACGGCGGCGAGCCGCGTGTGCACGGCATATGCTGGGATCCGGAACTGGCTGATAAATATGCGTCCAAGTTGTCGGAGATATTGCCGGCGCATGGATGGAAAGTGGACGCGCCCAAGAAGAAAACGCAGGAGCTGATCGCCGGTGGGGGCCCTTGCACCTTTGAGATTCAGTTGCACGCCGTGGGCGGCCCGCCGCCTGAAATCTTGCCCGGCACCGTTAAGGCCGTGCCGAAAATAGGAACGCCCTGAGTAGCCAATATGACCCTCAGCAAACGTGACAAAGTGCTGGTTGTGATCTTGCCTGCCGTGCTCATCCTGCTCGGCTACGGCTGGACCGCTACCGACAAGCACAAACGGCTGGCAGCCGCGTCGCAAGCGCTCGATGCGGCCCAGAAGCAAGCGCCGCCGCCGGAGATCGTGCGCGCTATGGCCGTCCAGGTCGACAGTTTGTCGCGTGACCTTGCCAAAAAGCAAAAAGACGTGGCGGCCCTCAAGCAGCGCTGGGACGACGCGGCCGTCAAATGCGGCTCGGCGGAATTACGCAATGACCGCATCAAGAAACTCACGGCGCTGCTCATGCAGCATCGCCTGACCGTGCTGGACGACTCGGAGGCCGAGGGCAGCAGCGCTGGCAAGCTGCCCGTGGCGATGGAGCAATTGGCCCAGCAGTTGGCCCAGACCAACAAGAACCTCAAGCCGCAATTGCGACAGTTGCACCTGCATGGGAGCTACCTGGATATGCACCAGGTATTGAAGGAGTTATCAGAAGGAGAGGTCCTGGCCATCCCCGTGGGCCTTAGCATGAAAGCCAACAAGGACGGCGGCAGCCAACGCGATTGGACGCTGCTGGTGTGGATTTGATTTGTTACCTCATCGTGGCACAGGCGGCCCGCCAGTAATGCTTGTCCAGTACAGGCGAGCCGCCTGTGCCACGGTAAAACTGGACCACCCGTCCATGACTTCGCCCGTCACGAGCCAGACCAGCCTTGCCGAGTTGCTCGCCGAATGTGTGCGTCAAGACGCGTCCGACGTGCATCTGGCGCCGGGTCTCGTACCGTACTTCCGAATTCATGGCCTGTTGCAACCGCATGACAAGTTTCCCATTCAGTCGCCCGCGGACACCGAGGCGCTGGGGACAGAGCTGGGTCGCAATTTCAATCGCTCAAGCCTGGAGAAAACCGGCTCACTCGACGGCGCTGTCAGCGCCGCCGACGGCACTCGCTTTCGCTTCAATGTCTTTCGCCGGCAAGGCGAGTTTGCCATCGCGTTGCGGCGTCTGGAAGATCGCTTTCGCTCGCTGGGCGAGCTGGGTTTTCCAGAGTCGCTTTACGAGCTTTGCGATTTGCCCGATGGCTTGATCGTTTTTTCGGGGCCGACCGGGGCGGGCAAAAGCACGACGCTGGCGTCGCTGCTGGATCGCATCAATCGAGACCGGCGTTGCCACATTGTTACCATTGAAGATCCGATTGAGTACATCCACACGCCGGTTTTG
>DASRAT010000160.1:0-2751 GCA_035638015.1 Gemmataceae bacterium
ATCACCATCGCGGCAATGCTCGCCCTGGGGTACGTGACGAAGTATTCCGGCACGGATGCCACACTGGGACTGGCGATGGCGAAGACGGGATCGCTTTATCCGTTCTTCGGCACATTGCTCGGATGGCTGGGCGTTGCGTTGACCGGATCAGATACGGCGTCGAACGTGTTGTTTGGCAGCCTGCAACGGATTACGGCCGAGCAGACAGGCATCAGTCCGATTCTCATGGCCGCTTCGAATAGCACGGGAGGGGTAATGGGCAAGATGGTGGACGCGCAAAGCATCGTGGTGGCCAGCACGGCCACGAACTGGTACGGGCACGAAGGGACGATTCTGCGCTACGTCTTCTTCCACAGCCTCGCGCTGGCGTCGCTGGTCGGCGTGCTCGTTTATCTACAGGCGTACGTGGCACCGTTCACGAGCATGGTGGTGAAGTAGCGTCGTTCGTTACTTCTGGGAGGACAACCAGTCGAAGGAGACTTTCACATCGTCACCCGTGGTGATGAAGCCAAGCGCGATTTTCGGGGCGGGAGGTTGAATGCCGAAGGCGGTCATTTTCACGGATGTTGAACCAGAGGTTTTGAGCTTTTTGCCTTCGACGCGTTGCATCGTAACCGGGAAGGAGACTTTGTTGGTGACGCCGGAGATGATCAACTCACCGTTGCTGTTGAACTCGTACGGGCCTTCGGCGGACTTGGGTGTGGCCTTGAGCGTCAGGGCCGTCAAACGATAAACGATACGCGGAAACTGGTCCTGCTTCATGGCGTCCTGCATCACGGCGTCCATGGAGTCCTTGCCACTCTTGAGGGAGCGAATGGGGATGGTGACCTGGGCGGTGGCGGCAACTTTGCCTGGTTGGGCCTTGTCCGGCGCGGCAACGAAGCCCGAATCCAACTCCACGAAGCCACCAATGATGGCGCCCTCCATGGTCCAGTCATGGACAGTCGAGGTGCCTTCGAGTTTGACCTTGCTGCCCAGCGGCTGGGCATCAAAGCGAGTGGTCTGAGCGTGAAGCGAGCCGGCCAGCAGGAGCAGCGCGCCCGCGAGGCTGAAAGTGAGGTGTCGGGTATTGGGTGTCATGGCTATTCTTTGTGTGTTGGCCCTTATTCGACCCATTTGACGGCCCGGCGTCAAACCTGATTCTAACTAAAAGAAGGAGGGCCTTACGCATCGAATTGCGCAAGGCCCCTGGAACCCCGCTTTGACTTAAGCCAGATCGAACAATATCACGTGTGCGGGCTGCCTCGCCACGATGGCCAGGGTCGTCTCGTCGCTGACAGCCGCGCCGTCTCCGGCCGCTAACGCCTGGCCATTGAGCGTGATTTCGCCGGCAGCAACCTGCACCCAGGCATGGCGTTTGGGCTTGAGCGTGTGCGAAGCCGATTCACCGGGTTGCAGTTTGCCTTCGTAGATTTGGACGTCCTGGTGAATCTTCAATGCGCCGTTCCGCGCGTCGGGCGACACAATCAATCGAAGACCCTTTTGCTTGTCGTCAGCGAAGGAGCGCTGTTCGTAACCGGGATCAAGGGCCGGTTTTTCGGGCAACAGCCAGATTTGCAGCAAGTGCGCCGGGTCCTTTTCCGAGTGATTGAACTCGCTGTGGCGGACGCCGGTGCCGGCGGTCATACGCTGCCATTCGCCGGGGCGCAGCAGTTCGCCGTGGCCGAGGCTGTCCTTGTGCTGCAGCGTGCCTGCCAGCATGCAGGTGACGATTTCCATATCGCGATGGCCGTGCATGCCGAAGCCACTGCCGGGCGCGATGTGGTCTTCGTTGATGACCCGCAAGGAGCGGAAATTGACATTGCGCGGGTCGTAGTAATCGCCAAAGGAGAAGGTATGGCGGCTATCGAGCCAGCCGATTTCTGTGTGACCGCGGTCATTGGACTTGCGAATGGTGATCATAGGATGCGTTCCTTTCGATTCGATACGTGTTCATCTCGTGGTAGAAATTCTCTGTTTGAGCCCGGAGTGTGCCGGTGGCATGTGCACTTCGTTTTCCATAGCTGCCTGGGCGGTGAGGCCCAGTTTCTTCAAAAGTGTAAGCAAGGTTTCGCGTTCGGCGCGGGCGAGACCCGCCGCGGCCCGTTCCATGGCCCGGGCGTGGTCGCCAAAGGCCCCGGTGATCAGTCTGCGGCCGGCGGGGGTCAAGCAAACCAGGCACACACGACGGTCTTCCTGCCCCCAGGTGCGTTCAACCAATCCGCGCGCTTCCAGCCGATCGACAGCCGTGGTGCAGGAACCGCTGGTGAGCAGCACCTTTTTGCCCAGGGCATTCACCGGCATGGGCCCCTTGTGCAACAGCAGTTCGAGCACTGCGAAATCCGACTGGCAGAGGCCGAGGGATTCGATGCTGTGCAACGCGTGAGCTTCAACAGCGCGGCAGGCCTTCCAAAGCACCAGCCACACATGCACGCCCGAGGTATCCATCTTTGCCATAATTCAGTTTTCCGTTTCCGGCCGGAGCAACCATTGCTCCAGCAGAAGCAACATAACTGAATATATCTCTATGTCAAGATACTTCATATCAAGCCTAACTGAAGACGGGAAAAACGATGATTATTGCCTGCCGGTATTGTGGGAGGAGAGGGGTCCTTACGGCGGGCCAAATCAATCCGGCGTCATTTCTTTCATCCGGCTTTCCAACTGCTGGCGCATGACCTCCCGCTGATCGGCGGTTGCTTCGCGGGGCACATACATCGGTTCGCCGACGGTGACGCGGCATTTGGCGAACGGGAGCGGTATCTGGAAACG
>DASRAT010000161.1:0-15423 GCA_035638015.1 Gemmataceae bacterium
ACTCACGGCTTCGTCGGGCCAGATAAAGCGATGACCCTGGCAGAGTACGAGCAAGCTTTGGCGGCAACCCGAACCTTGTGGGTGCGGGTGATCGGCTAAGGGAGGATGATAGCGATGACCACACCTCTGAATCGCATTGAAACGGCCTGGGCCACCGGTGATCCGCTGGCGCTGCATCGGGAGGTGGAACGCCTCGCCGCCGAGGGGCATTCACGGCAAGCCCTCGAAAATGCTCTTGAAACGCTCCTGCTCGCTGTCCGCGCGACCGGAGCCGGCGACGACACGGAAGAAATCATCAACGGCGTTTGGGACCGACTCACGGGTTGGTGCCACACTGACCAGCATATTGGGACGCTTTCAAGCTTGGACCAGGCGAGCGCCGTCGATGCCAAAATCCCCACCCCCTTGCCGACTCCCAGTCCGTTACGCTGATCATGTCCGTCGCAACCTCATCGGTCCCGGCAAAAGGCTCCCGACTCCTTTCCCTCCGTAAAGGAACTGCCCCATGAACAAGAGTTGCGTCTCTGCATTGTTCGTCTCAACGACCCTTTTGACCGTCCTGTTGTCCCCAACAACAGCACAGCAGCCAAAGCAGGAAAAGAAGGACGGCAAAAAAGAAATCCTCGGCACCATCGAACGCCGTGATCCGCGTTTCGACAAGCTAGTGCCCAAGGACGCGCAGCTCGAGAAAATTGCGGACGGCTTCCAGTTCACCGAAGGTGCTGTGTGGTACAAGGCCGGCGATTGCTTGCTCTTTTCCGATATTCCCAACAATGTTGTCGTCAAATGGCAGCAAGGGAAGGGAACTTCCGAGTTTCTCAAGCCCTCCGGCTACACCGGCAAAACTCCCCGAGGCGGCGCCAAGGGCGGATTTGACATGCCTGGCTCCAATGGCCTGGCGGTCGATCCGGCGGGCAGGCTGGTCTTGTGCGAGCACGGCGACCGCCGCGTGACGCGCATCGAAAAAGACGGCAAAAAAACGGTGCTGGCCGACAAATACGATGGCAAGCGTTTGAACAGCCCCAACGATCTGACCATTCATCCCAACGGCGACATCTACTTCACCGATCCCGCCTACGGCCTGGCCAAAGGTGACAAACGCGAACTGGATTACATGGGCGTCTTTTGCATCCATGCCAAGGACGGCAAAGTAACGCTCGTGGCCAAGGATCTGCAACCCAACGGCATCGCCCTGTCGCCCGACGCCAAGTCGCTTTACGTGACAAACACCAACGTCTGGATGGTCTACCCCCTCAATGCCGACGGCACGATTGGCGCCGGCAAGGTGTTTTCCGACCCACGCAAATGGACGCCGGCCGTCAAAGGCAATGCCATCCTCGACGGCATGAAGGTCGATGCCCAGGGCAACGTCTTCGCCACGGGGCCAGGCGGCTTGTGCGTGATGTCCCCCGACGGCACTTTGCTGGGCATCTTCCGCACGGGCGAGCAAACTGCCAATTGCTGCTTCGGCGAGGCCGACGGCCAAACCTTGTTTGTGTGCGCCAACCGCAAAATCGGCCGCGTGCGCGTGACAACCAAGGGCATTGGTTGGTGAAACCAACGTCGGCCCGTAATTGGGCGTCCAGTTTCTAAATCGAAAGCCGAGGCTGATATTCCCGCTCCTGATACTCGAAATAGTCAAAATCGGCGGGCCGGCTCGTTCCAGCGCCATCCTGGCAGCACACACCCACGAAAGCGCCCGTGAAGTTCGGCAATGTTGGCGGACCGGCCTCGTCGGACACAATGCTCGCATCTAATACCTGTGGCAGCACCTGCCAGGCCTCCCCTGGCAATCGATATGCAAACGTCAGCCGCTCGCAATCCACATCCATGCGCAGTTCAATATTTCCCGCGCCCGCCGGCAGGGAGACCGGAGCGCTGAAGCTGTCGCCCACATCCGTGAGGCACGACATGACCCGCAAATGACGCCCGTTTGTGTCGTCCTGGGTCAGAAACAGGTAATGGAATTTCGTGGCGTTGTAATACAGGATAAGGCCGGCTGAGTGTTGAAAATGCTCCGGCTGGAATTCCATGCGCGTTATGGCCGTGAAACTATGAGCCTGCTGGCGGCGAGCGACCAGCGCCTGCTCAAACTGGCTCCCCAGGGTTTCTCGGCCGAAGAGGCGCAGGAAGCCAGGCCGCTGCGTGAGATTCCAAATCCGATCGGGATAGGGCGTGCGCAGCCACTGAAAGTCGATGGGCAAGTGGGGCGAATCGAAATCCTCGCGCATTGGCGGTGCGGGGAAGGGGTGCGACGCCAGCGTTGGCGCTGGAACGCTGACCTGGGGCGCACCTTGGCCGTCAGTAGTGCGGAGCCAGTCATCCTGCCACCAGACCATCTTCTGGATCGCCGTCTCCCGGCCCAGGACACAGCGTCCACGATTGGGCAGCGGCCTGCCGCATAGGTAGACCATGTAGGTCTCGCCGTCCGGCGTGTCCACCAACGAGCAATGACCTACACGCTGCAGTGCGCAATCCGGCCGATCGCGCGCCGTCAGCACATACGTGTCTGGATGCAATTCATAAGGTCCGTCGATGTTAGGCGAACGCGCCATCGTCACGGCATGGCCCCAAAATGTGCCGCCCTCGGCAACCACGAGATGGTAATAGCCGCCGCGCTTATACAGATGCGGCCCTTCGGTGAAGCCGATCGATGTGCCCTGGAAAATGAGTCGCCGTTGGCCGACCAGCTTTTGTTCGCGGACCGAATACTGCTGGACCACAATGCCGGCAAAGCGATTCTGGCCTGGCCGATGGTCCCAGAGCATGTTGAGCAGGTATTTGCGGCCATCGTCGTCATGAAACAGTGAGGGATCAAAGCCGCTGCTGTTCAGGTAGATCGGGTCCGACCAGTCCCCGTCGATACGCTCCGCCGTCACAAGGTAGTTATGAAAATCGCGCAGCGATGCATTGGCGATGCCGCCGACCGAAGCCCGGCCGTAGCGTTTCACGTCGGTATAGATTAGGTAGAAAATGCCGTCGGCGTATGTCAGGCACGGCGCCCAGACGCCGCACGAATCCGGATCGCCGCGCATGTCCAGCTGGCTTGCCCGCCGCAGCGGCCGTGTCAGCAGCCGCCAGTGCACCAGGTCTTTGGAGTGGTGAACTTGCACACCGGGGTACCACTCGAAAGTGGAGGTGGCGATGTAATAATCGTCGCCGACGCGCACAATACTCGGATCGGGGTTAAAGCCGCGCAGAATTGGATTAGTGATGTTCATGCCACTGCTACCATACGCAACCTAATAATGCCAACCACGTCGGCGCGGGAGTTTTCATGACGTGCCACCAGTCTGGCTCGCTTTCGCGCTCCGGGCGTCAAACGCCGGCAACTCCTCGGCAATGCGCGTGAAAACGTCATCCCACTGGCCCATGCGAGTCTGGCGAAAGAGCCGCATGCTCGGATACCAGGGGCTATCCTCCCGATTGAGCTGCCAGCGCCACTCTGGCACAAACGGCAGTGCCAGCCACACCGGCACTCCCAGCCCCCCGGCAAGGTGGACAATGACATTGTCGGACGAAACAACCAAGTCCAAGTTCTTCATGATGGCCGCGCTGTCCATGAACGGGCCTGACGCGGTATCGAGGCGGTCGCCGAAATCGACGACTGGGAACTGACCCGCGAGTCGAGCCAATTGTTCCGATCCCGCACCTTTTTGCAAGCTAATCAGATGAACCCCCTTGACCGCCGCCAGTTTCGCAAATTGCTCCAGGGGAACCGTGCGACGTGGGTCGAATTTACCACCCTGCCAGGCGATGCCGATTTTCAAGCCCTTTATCGATTTCAATTCCTGATGCCAGTAGTCCACAAGCTCGGGCTTAGCTTGCAGATAAGGAATTGCAGCGGGGATGGTTTCCTGGGTGGTGTGAAAAATCCACGGCAAACTAAGCAACGGCGACTGGATATCGAAATCCGGCAAGATTGAATCGGCGGGCACAATGTAATCAATTTCTGGAATTAGTGAAAGCAACCCCATCAGCGCGGTTTGGCAATCCACAATGACTCTGCCGACACGCTCTTTCACCAGCGCTGCATAGCGAATGAATTGCAGAGTGTCGCCCAGGCCCTGCTCGGCGTGCAGCAGAATTGTGCTGTCCATCCGCATCGACCCGTCCCAGAGAGGTTGGGAGGAGGACCTCGGACTTATCTTGGGCTGAGTGCGCCGCCATTCATAGGCAGGCCAACCTTTTTCGAAGTCACCAAATAACAACAACAGCTGCGAACTATTCCAATTCGCTTCCGGATGGGACGGGTCCAGCTTCAACGCCTGGCTAAAATGGGTCAGCGCTTCTTGATGACGCCCCAAGCTGGTCAACGCGGCGCCCATATTGTTGTGTGCTTTCGCATCGTGCGGATTGAGTGCCAAAGCCAGCTGGCAATGCATCATGCCTTCATCGAACTCCTGGCGGTCAACCAAGAGGCCGCCCAGGTTATTGCGGGCTTGAAAGTAGTTCGGCTGGGCTTCCAGGGCTTGACGGTAGTGCGCGGCGGCTTCGTCCAGACGTCCTTCTTGTTGATCCAGATAGCCCAGGTTGAAGTGTGCTTGCGCGTGCTGTGGCATCAGACGCAACGTTTCTCGAAAGCATTGCGCCGCCTCATGGGGTCTTTGCAGAAGCAACTGCACAATTCCCAAATTGTAATTGATCTCGACACTGTCGGGAGTGGCATCAAGTGCTCGATGAAAACAGGCCGAGGCTTCCTCCAACTCACCCAGGGCTTGATGGGCAGCGCCCAGGTTGTTGTGGACGTATGCTTGCTGAAGCCCCAGCGCGAGCGCGCGCTGGAAGCAGGCAATGGCCACCTCGAATTGACCGTCATGAATAGCGATAACGCCTAATAAATTGTGGGAGTCCGCATGACTGGGATCGGCCAAGGCTATTTCCGCGCATTGCTTTTGCGCCCGGACGTAGTCCCCGGCTCGCAGATAGCTCAGGGCCATTGCGAAACTATCTGTCGTGGAATCCACGTCAGCAATCCTCAAGGAATCTCGGTCGCACGCTAGGTGAACAGGGCCACTTTCTTTCTATAGATAGTAGCCATGATCAGGAAAGCTCATGACGCTCGCGCACCAGCGTCCACAACACGATAGCGCCGATGATGTCCAGAATGCTCAGGCACACGAAAAATGGCGAATAGCCGATGTGACTCACCAGTACGCCCACGGACAAGGTGAAGATCAACGCTCCTGCGTTGCCGAATGTTCCCGCCATGCCAGCCACGGTCGCCACCTCGCTCCGGCGGAAGAGATCTGATGACATTGTGATGACGGTCACTGACAGAGTTTGATGAGCAAAACCGGCCAGGCTGAAGAGCAGGATCGCCACGTAAGGGTCTTCGACCATGCCTGCGAATGCCACTCCGATCATCAGCACAGCGCCCGACGTAAACGCCAGCCGGCGCGCATTGATCAGCGACACGCCCAAATGTTTTTGGAGTTTCGCGGCCAGCACTCCTCCGAAAATGCAGCCGATATCGGCCGCCAAGAACGGCAACCAAGTAAACTCCGCGATGGCTTTAAGGTCCCAACCGCGTTCGTCTTTCATATACGATGGCAGCCAGGCGCCGAGGGCTATCCACGTGGGATCCGCCAAGAAGCGCGGCAGGGCGATGCCCCAGAAATTGCGCTGCCGGATGATCGCCCACATGGAGGGCTTGCCCGCGCTTTCGAGGGACTTTTCTTGCCCCGATTCGATGTAGTCACGTTCCTGGCGGGACAGCCAACGATGCCGCGCCGGTGATTCAAAGAAAAACAGCCACAAGCACACCCACACCAACCCCAGGCCGCCGCTGATGACAAATGCGCTTTGCCAGTTCAGGTAGGTGATTGCAAAGAGAACCAGCGGCCCGGCCAGCATCATCCCTGCCGACGCTCCGATATTGTAAATCCCTCCCGCAAGTCCCCGCTCCCGTGCCGGAAACCACTGGGCCGTAGCCTTCATCCCCGCCGGATTCGCCGACCCTTCGGCAAAACCCATCAACCCGCGCAGGAACGCCAGGCCTTTCCACCCGGTCGCCAGCCCGTGCGCCATACTGATCACGGACCATGCCACAACGAAGATCGCCAACCCAATCCTGAGTCCTATCACGTCCAAAACATAACCGCAAATGGGCTGCAACATGAGCGTGAGCTGAAACGCTCCGGTAATCAATCCATACTCCTCCTTCGAGATTCCCAGCGAATCTGTGAGCCGCACCTGGGCCACCGAGAGCGTCTGGCGCGTCAAGTAGTTCAATATCGATCCCAGTACGATCAGCGCCATCATCCACCAGCGCAGCCCCGGCAATCTAAAAGCCGATTCCTCCCCATGTTGCCCTCCCCCTTTGCTCGCGGGATGGTTGGAAGAGCCAGATGCGACGACATTGTGATCGGGGACGTCATTCATTGTTCTCGGCTCCACCTAGGCATCTCAACGTCCGGCCCGCGTTGAAAATGAGTTCACGAATTTCTGTCGACTTGGGTGCCGACCCGCCATTCACAACGTACTTGCCGCCCATGTGAATGACAATCCGGCCGCCATCGTGACGGCTTACCGCCTCTATGCAGTCCACGCCCTTGTCGCCGTCGTCGCACAAAACCGTGAAGGATTTGCGACCCGCCGTGAACACGTGGTGTCAACGTTTCGAAACTGCCGGCGGAACCAGTGGGTGACGGGTGTGCTAAACAAAATAATGCGAGCCTGTAGAACGTACCGCCACACACCCATCAAACCCAACTCCTTACGCGCAGCTGAGATGGGACAAAAGATTTTTTGCGCGCCGCAAGGCACTCGTTGACTCTGCATTTTTAGCCTTTTGAGGGAGAGAGAGAAAGAGGTGAAGGGGGATAGCACCCCACCCCCCTGTTCTGCGCTATGGGGGGGAGATTTTGCAATTGTCGCCGGACGAGTGGGCACTCGAACCGAAGATCGACGGTACTCGGGTTATCTGGCTGAACGGCCGGCCATTTTACCCGGCAGGGAGGGCTGCTCACTTCCTGTAAGGGCGCTGATCGCCTTGCGCAACTGGTGGGGAAGATTCCGCACACGCTCGATGGCGAGTGGGTTCCTGCTTGGGACACCTTCTTTGCCTTCGACCTGCCGGATCTCCCACTGGATTACGACGGCCGCCGTGCGACCTCGGCCAAGATGCTTGACGTGGCCAGCGATTCGCGTCTTGCCGGCAAAGCCGTGGCCCTGTCTATGGCCACTACCAATGCACATTTCAGGTTGGTTGCCAGGTACTCCACCGGTCACTTCCCCCAGGTTCTATGCTGGCTTGAAAGGCCTTGTTGCCGAAGGCGTTGTCCTCAAACACCGGCGGTCGCCCTATGTCAAGCAACTTCGTCCAGGAGTCGAATGCCGCGATTGGCTCAAGCGTTGATTTGAGTGGGATTGAAACCCGGAACAGAGCATCGCCCACCCCTTGCATCGGCACGCTAAACGCATCCACGCCTAAGTAAGCTGCGGGCTGACCCGCCTGAGGCTATCGCCCGCGGAGCAAAATTCCCACCCAAGTAACAGTTGCACACCTTCGCCACGTCCACCGTCCAAATTTTCCTTGCAAAACCCACCGCTCTTAGGTAATCCTTGCCAAGAATTGACGATTTCATCGTCCCTTGCGGTGCCCTCCATAGATCGGCGACTCCAGCGGCGTGCCGATTTTGTACGCCGCCGAAGTATTGCCGTTCCTCTATGCCTTTGAAGCCGGTGCACTGTGCGCGCAGCAATCCACCGGTGCCTTCCTAGCCCCGTATGCGCTTTTGGGACCTGCATCATGTCACTTTCTCATTGGTGGCGGCGGCTGCGATTCACTACGTCCGTGGGTCAGCCCGGGCGGAAAGCCCTCGACATGCGAAAAAACCTCTTTCCTTTCGTGCCGCGACTCGAATGGCTCGAGGATCGTACTCTGCTTTCGGTAATGCACCCGCATCACGTCATTTTCCGACCCAATGGCGGTGCCGTGCCATTCGCCACGGCCGCTCCAACTGGACTTTCGCCTGCGGATATCCGGCATGCCTACGGATTGGACCGGGTGACATTGACCAACACTTTAGGCGAGCATTTTGCTGGCGACGGCAGCGGCACGACTATCGCCATTGTGGACGCCTACGACAACCCGAACATCGTCAATGATCTGCACCAGTTCGATTTGCAATTCGGGCTGCCCGACCCGCCCTTGTTCACGCGCGTGAATCAGAGCGGCGGCACAAACCTGCCGCCGGCCGATGCCGGCTGGGCAGAAGAGATTGCCCTGGACGTGGAATGGGCTCACGCCATCGCTCCCAAGGCCAAAATCCTGCTGGTTGAAGCCAACGATGAACAAATTTACAACAGCCTCATTGCCATTCAATATACCTCTGCGCAGCCCGGCATCGTCGCTATTTCCATGAGCTTTGGTTTCGGGGAATTGGACATTGAGAGTGGGCTTGACCAACTCTTCGTGACGCCGACCGGGCACAATGGTGTCACCTTCGTTGCCTCATCGGGTGACAGCGGCGCTCCGCCATCCTATCCGGCGATATCTCCCAACGTCTTGGGCGTCGGAGGCACGACGGCGTACCTCGATCAAGTTGGGAACCTATTTTATGAAGAGGGTTGGGGCGGCTCTGGTGGTGGCATCAGCGCTTACGAGGCCAAACCGGCTTATCAAAACAGTGTTTTGACGCCCAGCGCCACCAAACGGACCAACCCGGACGTGGCCTACAACTCCGGCGCAGGATTCGCCGTCTATGACAGCTACAATAATGGAAGCGCCACACCGTGGGCGTCGATAGGCGGCACAAGCGCTGCCGCGCCGCAGTGGGCTGCAATGATTGCTATCGCGGACCAGGGCCGGGCTTTGGTCGGCCTTGGCCCGCTCGACGGCGCCACCCAAACTCTGCCAGCGCTTTATCAAATGCCCGCCGCGGATTTCATTGACATCACTGACGGCATTAGTTACGGGAATCCCCAATACTCGGCCGCCGTTGGATATGACCTTGTCACGGGCCGCGGCAGTCCCGTGGCCGACCAGATCATTCAGGATTTGATTGGTCCGGCCATGGTCAGCTCCGTCCCGGCCGAGGGCGCTGCGGTTACGACACCGCCGGCAAGCTACGTTGTGAACTTCTCATTGCCGATCAACAGCGCGAGCCTGCAAGCCAGCGATTTGGTGGTCGATTTCTCTCCGGCCACGAGCGTTTCCCTGAATGCGGCCGGTACGACGGCCACGTTCTCCTTCGCTAGCAATCCCCTGACGGTTCAGGGCTACCACAGCATGGGTATGCCCTATGGCGCCGTCACACAACTCGGCAGCCTGGCTTCGCCGAATCAGAAGTTTGTCGTCTCATTTTACTACGATGTTCTACCGACCCAGGTGGTGTCGACGGTTCCTGCCGGCCACAGCGTGATGACGCTCAATAGTCCAATCACACTCGATGTGAATTTCAACGAAGCAGTATTTCCGTCCACGGTCGAACCTGCCGACTTGGACCTCTTCGGCATAGATGGGGCCAAGGCGACGGCGGTGACTCTGCTCAATGGCAATACAACGGCGCGGTTCACAATCGATGTTGCCTCCGAGGGCTTCCTTTTCGCCGGCATTCATGCCGGCGCCGTTTATGATGCTTTTAGCAATCGCAGCACTTTTGATTTCTTCACCTACTACGACTTGGAAATCGGCACGGCCGCCCTTTCGACTCCTCTGACAGCCACCTTGCCGCAAGGCTCTCTCATTTACAATTCAACGACGTCAACCGCCTCCGTCGGTTCAGGTGCAGACACCGATAGCTTCACTCTCAACCTGGATGTGGGCCAGAAGGTGACGGTGGTGGTGCATCCTACTTCCACGTTTTTGAGGCCGACGGCGACACTGCGAAATCCTGGCAACACGATTATTGCCACCGCCTCCGCGGCAACGGCAGGTCAGGATGTGGTATTGAACAGCATTCCGGTGGCGACAACGGGCGTTTATACCATCACCATCAACGGGGCGTCCTCTACCATTGGAGACTATACCGTCCAGGTCATCCTCAATGCGGCGGCGGATGCGGAGAGTCACGGCGGTTCAACCAATAACAGCCTTGCCACGGCCCAAAACCTTGATGGTGCGGCCATCACGCTTGCAGCCGGCGCTTCCCAGCTGGCGGTGCTTGGCGCCGGCGATATTGGGCCAGCGCTGTTCAGCGCGGATTTCGAGACGGGAAATTTGCCGCCAACTTTCACTACCTATTCGTCCAACAATTTTGGCAGAGTGCGCGTGGTCGCGCCGGCGGGAACAGGCAACACCAGTTCGTTTGGGCTGTTGATGGACTCGAACACCGACGGCAATTACGCTCTCAACGAAGCCATTTACACCGTGAACTTGAGCGGCATGACCCAAGCCGCCTTGAGCTTTTTGCACATTAACTTCGCCGACGAAAGCGACAGATTGCCGGACGATTTCACTGGCCACGTCAACGGCGACGGCGTAGCCATTAGTGCCGACGGCAGTAATTGGCACACGATTCTGAACGCACCCACGCAAGGCACATGGACGACTTTTAGCATTGACTTGGCCGCGGCAGCGGCAGAGGCTGGAATGACACTTGGGTCAAACTTCAAAATCAAGTTTCAACAGTACGATAATTATACTTTTTCCACAGATGGCCGGGGTTACGACAACATTCAAATCTCGGGCAGCGACCAGGACAATTACAAACTCACGCTCGCCGCCGGCGACATGATCGCATTGGCCGCGACGGCGCAGACCGCCGGCGCGTTGCTTGATCTGGAATTGCGCAATAGCAGTGACGTGGTGGTGGCAACAGCCACGGGCGGGGCCACCAATTTCACCAAGGTCATCACGAGCTACACGGCGCCGTCAGCGGGAGTGTACTATCCCCGCGTCAGCGCCAACATAGGCACAGACTACAGCTTGGTTGTCACCCGTAATGGCACTCTGGACACAGAGGCCAACAACACCTCGGCGGCGGCCCAGAACCTTGGCGTGATTCCAGCCGTTCTGGGCTACCTGAGCGACGATGATTGGTATGTCATCAACGTCACCACCACGGCCAATATGTTGCTGCTGCAAAGCAGCACGCCGGGCGATGGCATCGGCGAACCCGTCAACGCCGTCAACCCGCATCTGGAACTCTACAGTCCCGCGAATGTGCTAATTGCGACCGGCAACAACTTGGTTGACGGCCGCAATGAGCTTTTAAGCTATCCGGTTCCACCGGGGGCCACCGGCCTTTACAAGGTGCGGGTCAGCAGCGAAAGCGGCGCCGGCGAGTACGTGCTCACGCGCTCGACCGCCCCGGCCCCGGCGACGCACTTCCAATTCAGCACGCCAAGTGCTGTCAGCGCGGGCAGCGCCTTCAATTTCTCGGTGACTGCCTTCGATCAGTTCGGCAATACCGCCACGGCTTACACCGGAACGCTGCATTTTACCAGCAGCGACAGCGCCGCCACATTGCCGCCAGACGGCACCTTAATCAGCGGCGTGGGAATATTCAGTGCGACACTGCGGTCGGCAATTACTCGAACCTTGACCGTCGCCGATACAGTGGCAAGCAATCTGATGTCGGACAGCAGCCCCATCACAGTTTCGCCTGGGGTCGCAACGCATTTTAGTTTGCTTGCGACTCCGCCGAATGTTCCGCCCAACGCTTCCGTGACCATCGTTGTCGCGGCGCTGGATGCATTTGACAGCACGGCGCCGTCCTACACAGGCACGGTGCATTTCACCAGCAGCGACGCTCAAGCGCTGCTGCCAGCCGACGCCACGCTGACCAACGGCATTGGCACGTTCAACGCCACGCTCAAAACCGTCGGCAGTGCCACGGTGACGGCAACGGACACGGCCATTAGCACCATCACGGCAACCAGCAATTTGGTCACCGTGGCTCCGCTGAGCGTGCAAGCCATTTCCATGGTCAATCCAGCTCTAGTCTCAGTTGGAACCGGCGCCAGCTCCACCCATTTTGCGGTGAGCAAGGATGGTCGCTACGTGGTGTTTTCGAGCAATGCGACCAATCTCGTTCCTGCGGACACCAATGGAAAAACAGATGTTTTCTTGAGAGACACGCAGCTCGGCACGATTTTGATGGTCTCATCTGGAAACACTGGCGGCGGAGGCAATGGAGACTCGACTTCCCCTGCCGTTGCGGTGGCCCCCAACGGCAAAGTCTACATTGCTTTTGAAAGCACGGCGACCGATCTGGGTCCGTCTGATACGAACGGTGTCAAGGACATTTATCTCACCACGGTGGATTCCGGAGAAGTATCTGCCATCTCCCTTGTCAGCACGGACAGCGCAAGCACCCAGGGGAACGCCGGCTCGAGCGGTCCATCGGTGGCTGTGTCTTCCAGCGGCGTGATCTACATTGGGTTTGCCAGCGACGCCAGCAACCTGGTGAGCGGTGATACCAACAGCTCCAAGGATGTCTTTGTCAAGAACCGGAGCACGGGCGCCACCACGCGTATCAGTACTGACAGCGCCGGTGTTCAGGGCAACAGCGTCTCCAATCTGCCCGCCGTCGCTGTCGCACCAAACGGAAACGTCTACATCGCTTACCAAAGCACCTCCACGAATCTGGTCAGTGGCGACACCAATGGGGCCATGGATGTTTTCGTTAAGAACATGACAACGAACGCCACAACGCGGGTTAGCACGGATGGCACCGGCGTTCAGGCCAACGGCGCCTGTAGCGAACCATCCATCGCTATCGATGGTAGCGGTGGCGTTTTCGTTGCCTTCTCCGGAGGCGCCACCAACCTCGTCGCTGGGGACACCAACGGACTTCAGGACATCTTTGTCAAGAACTTAGCCTCGAACGCTACCACAATCGTTAGCACTGATAGCGGGGGCGCTCAAATTAACAATAGCGCCCAGGGCCCTGCTGTAACGATCAGCGGTGGCGGCATCATCTATGCCGCCTTTGAAACTGGCGCCACCAATCTGGTTAGCGGCGACACCAACAACAACGTTGACATCTTTGTTAAGAACTTAAGCACAGGAACCACGACCCGTGTGAGCACGAATAACGCGGGGAGCCAAGCCACGGGCAGTTCGGGCAGTGCCGCCTTGGGCATCAATGGCAATGGTGATGTTGTCGCTGTTTACAGTAGTGTGGCTAGCAACCTGGTCCCTGGAGACACCAATGGCGTGCAGGATGCTTTCGTCAAAAACCTGACCACCGGGGCCGTTAGCGCGCTGACACGCATGCCGTCTGTGCTTTTGCTCGCCGGAGCAAATGCAACACTTCGTCATGGTGTAAGTCCCAACGCTCGTTACGTTGCATTCAATTCGAGTGCGATAAATGTTGTGCCGGGCGATACCAACAGCACCGACGACGGATTTCTGCGGGACACGTTGCTTGGAACGACTTCGCGCGTGACCACAGACAGCAGCGGTGCCCAGGCCAATGGTTCGTCGGTGGTTTCAGCTATCGCCGTTGATGCCGGTAGCAGCATGTATGTTTGCATCTCAAGCTACGCCACTAACTTGGTAAGCGGCGACACGAACGGCGTTTCAGACGTGTTCGTCAAGAACTTGACTACTGGTATTGTCAGTCGAGTGAGCACCACCAGTGCCGGCGGGCAAGCCAATGGCGACTCGTACGCCGGCGACATGGTAATTGACAGCAGTGGGACGATATATGTCGTATTTGCCAGCAGCGCTAACAATTTGGTGCCTGGTGATACCAATAATGGGGATGATATCTTTCTAAAAAACCTCAGCACGGGTGCCATCACGCGAGTTAGTACCAGCAGCGCCGGCAGTCAAGGCAATGGGGGCGGCTCCGCTCCGACAGTCGCAGTGTCTGGCACTACGGTTTGGGTGGGGTTCGAGAGCTATTCAAACAACTTGGTGGTTGGTGACACCAACAACAACTCCGACGTCTTCGTCAAAAACCTAAGCACGGGCGTCACCACCATGGTGGATACCGACAGCGCTGGAAACCAAGCTGGTAACCAGTCGAACGCTGCTGTAGAGATTAGTTTGGCCGTGAGCGGTAGTGGCACCATCCTGGCTGCTTTTCGATGCAGCGCCGGCAATCTAGTCAGTGGTGACACCAACAACTTGGATGATGTATTCATCAAGAACCTGGCCACGGGCGTCACGAGGCGCGTGAGTACGAACAGCAGCGGCAACGAGGCCGACGATTATTCCTATTCGACAGCACTGGCGATTGCCAGCGATGGCACGGCATTTGTCGCGTTCGCAAGCAGAGCAACAAATCTAGTTCCTGGCGGCACCGCCGGGAGCATTTATCTCAAGAATCTCAGCACAGGGGCAATTATTAGGGCTACGACGGACAACCTCGGCAATCCTGCAATATACGGCGGTCAAGTTGGGTCATTAGTCTCGGCGGGCGGCAGCGTAAGCATGTCTTATTCCAGCCTCGGCCCTGGACTCGTGGTAGGAAACGATATCAAAGCGAACGACGTCTACTTGTGGTCATTTCCCGTATTCGCTTCAGCCACGCATTTCGCGGTTACAGCACCCGCCACGGTCTTGACTGGCAATGTCTCGACCATTACCGTCACGGCGCTGGATGCAAGCAACAACATCGCACTGAATTTTAATGGTGCGGTTCACTTCACCAGCAGCGATGCTCAAGCCGTGCTTCCGGCCGACCTCTCCCTCACCAATGGCGTTGGCACTTTCTCCGTGACCATGAAGACAGCTGGCAGTCAGACCGTAACGGTATCGGATTCGGTCACAAACTTCATGACCGGGATCTCTAGCCCGATCACGGTGCTCCAGGCCAATCCCGCGCCGCCAACGCACTTCGGCGTGGTGGTTTCGCCAGCCAGTTTCACAGCGGGCAATGCCGGAACTATCACGATCACTGCACTGGATGCGTCAAACAATAGATCGACAAGCTATGCCGGCATGGTGCGTGTTACCAGCGGCGACGCCCAGGCATTACTGCCAGCTAACTCCCTCCTTACCTATGGCATGGGAACCTTTACAGTTGCGCTGAAAACGGCAGGGCTACAAACGTTTACGGCGACCGACACAGCAGTTACCAGCCTCACGGGAACAAGCAATCTGATCCCAGTCCTGGCCGCGCCGGCATCGCATTTCGCAGTCAGCGCTCCATTGACGGCCACCGCGGGCATGGCCTTCAATGTCACCTTGATAGCTTTGGATCCGTTCAACAATACAGCTACAGGTTACTCAGGCACGGTGGCGTTCAGTTCCACCAGCGCCGGCAGCTTGCCGGCGGCCGCTACCTTGACCAGCGGCGCCGGAACCTTCAGCGCCACGCTGACGTCATTGACAAATCAGACCATCACGGCCGCCGACACTGTATCGAGCAGCGTCACGGGAACCAGTAACTCCATCAAGGTCAATCCGATCGCAGCCACGCATTTCGCCGTCACCGCAACGCCCACGATTAGAGCGGGCCTCGTTGCCAGCGTTACCCTCACGGCCCTGGACGATCTTGGCAACACGGCGATCGCCTATGC
>DASRAT010000162.1:0-3262 GCA_035638015.1 Gemmataceae bacterium
GTAACAATCTGGGCGACGTTGCCGGGGCGTGGCACCGAGGAGGGGGTAGAAGCCGAGTTGCCGGCCTGTCCTTCGGCCAGCGCCTTGCGCGCTTGAGCCATGACGTCGGCCTGCGGGGTCGCTGGTACATGTTGATAGTACTCCGCCTGCGTCAGCGCGGGCTTTTTGTCCTTTTCTATATCCTTGTCCTTGAAGGCCATCGGGTCCGCCTTGCGAATGTTGTGAGACAGGGCCTGTTTGGCTGCGAGCTTGACGCGTTCGGAGTTTTCGGCAGGCTTGCTGACGCCAGTGACGCAATCGGTGAGCGCTTTGACCGCCAGTTTGGTGCAGCAGCAACCCTTTTGCAATGCCAGGGCGGCCTCGAAACGCACGCATTCGCTGCGGTCGTAGAGCAATGCTTCGACAAGCGCTTTTTCCGCCTCGGGCCAGCGGCCCCAATCAACGGTGCCCAGATAGCGCACGGCCTCCCGGCGGGCTTGCATCTCGCCTTCATCTTTCTTGATGATGGCGGCTGTTGTTTCAGCGCCGTTGGGGGCTGCATTGGGATCGTTCGAACCGTCCATGACGGCAGTTTCAGCGCAGGTGATTTGAATTATGTCGCCGCTGGCAGGCTGGGGCACTTGAGCCTGCGCGCAAGCCGTGAGCGTCAAGCTGGTCAATAGGCTTAACCAAATCATCCGCTGCATGGCGCGTTCCTTTTTGCACAAGGGACGAGCGGCCGGACCGGCGTCCCGTTACTCGTCATGCTTCCTTCTTGCCGATTTCTCCAAGGGTAACTTCGGTAGGCATTGTGCCTAGCTGCATGGACTTGCGGGATTTGCCGGTCGCGCCGGCGCTGCCTGAGCCTGCAAAAGCGGCACCGTCGGCACAATCGGCAAACGCGGTAGACAACGGCAGAAGACCTGGGCAAAGTTTGCCGAGTGCAACGATCCTTCGGAGAGTAGCGGCCATGGCGATTGTAGCGGCGGCGACGGCTTTACTAGGTGCGAATGAAAATAGGTGAAGCCCGGGATTCATAACGCTTGCCCGCGACAGGGACAGCGTTGGAAGGCGAACTATTTGGGCAAGTCAAACTGCTTGGAGTCAAGGCTCTCATTGATGCGGTAATTCGTGTAAGTCTCGACAATGTGGAGTTGGTCCTTCCCCTTGCCCATCAAGAGATTCCTTTTGAGGGGCAGGCTGGTTTCCGGATCGAGCCAGAGTGTTAGCGATGCCTGCTCCTCTTTGTTGATCGTCAGAACATAGTCGATCTTTTGGGTCTCGCGGTCACCGATCATTTCTTTCTCGCCCAGCTTGAAATCCGAGATCTGGTAGATTTCTTGGGCCGTCCTTTCTTTCTGGTCTTGCTCAATACTGACGATGCCCGTTTGACGGTCTGTCTTTTTCGGTTTCGGGAAGAGTCCGACAAAAATACCACCGCGCGCCATTGCTTCGCGCAGGAAGTCATTGGCCTTGGCTGGAACATCGCTTGTGGTCGATTGCGGAGGCTTGCCGGCAACGGCCATTGTCACGCGCGTTTGCTTTCCATCGGAAACAGTTTCGATCTGCCAGTTGGCGCCGAAAATATCTCCGTCGGCCTTGAGCCGACTTTTGTTCCCTTCTGCGAAGGCTGCCCAGCCGGCGAGCTTGGCCTTACCACCGTCGAATTCCATGGCTAGTTCAAATGAGCATTGAAAGGTTTTGGTCGCAATCAATTTGTTGGCCATTGCTTGATAAAGCTTCTCCGCTTTGGCGCTCTCCTCCTTTTGGAGTGGAGCAAGCAGCTCAAGGATTTTTCGCCGCGTTTTCTCGACATCCATTTCTTCCACGGGTTTGTCGCAAACGTCCTTCTTCACCAGCCGCGTGATCGCGTTGATAGCGTGGTAGACATCGTGGTCTTTTGGGTCGCCTCCAAGAATGTCGCGCAGTGTCGGCAGGGCTGTGGCGTCGCCGACGACGCCAATCGTAATGATGGACCGCTCCCGCACCCACCAATGGCCTTCCAGACCCTTGAATCTCTTCCAGTCGCGAGCGAATTTCGTGCTGGCCCAGCCCCGTTCTTCGTCGGTCAGGGTGTGCTCCTTCAATTCGAGCTTCTCGACAGCTTCGCGCGCGAGATCGACGGCGGCCAGCGGCCTGGCGTACTCCAACTCGGCAAGACTGCCTTTGTAGCCTGCCCAATTGAAATCGATGAGCGTCTTCTTGTTTGCTGCGAGCCGCGCGTGCACCCAAAAATCGTTCGAGGACGAAGAAAAGCCGTTACGCTCAACCGGTTTCAGTTTCGCAGCATCCACGACTGCAAGGTCGCGCAGCAACGCCGCGTAGGCATCGGGTTTCATTTGGGCATACTGGACGACAACCGGTGCGCGATCGGGCGGCCATTTTGACTCATACGGCTGCCGGCCCGGATCCAAGAGGATTGAGACGATGTCCACCCGGTCTTTAGTCGGTTTGAAACGCATCCAACCAAGTGAGAAGCCATGTCCGCTGCCGTAGCCAATATCCAGTTCCGCGTCCGCGGCATAAGTCGCGGGAGTACCCCAGGTGACTGTGTAGTTGTCGCTCTTCAAATGCTTCTTGGCATTGTCATCTCCGGCCCCAGCAGCAAATGCCGGAGCCGTGACTGCCAACGCTACGCAGCCGATGAACGCACGCATAAAACCTCCAAAACCGCCAGGAAGTTGGGTCTAACGACCATGCTCAACTATCGCCGTGGTCAAGCGTGGGACATCAACCGGTTGGGTTGGCATTGCGCTGGTAGTTGCGTTCGGCACGGCGGGCGAGGTCGAAAAACCCCGCGAATCCAAACAAGCCACCGAAGCCGGACAAGCCAGCCAGGCCGAACAAACGCTCGCAGCCGGGAATGAAACCAAGGCAACCGAGGGCGCCCAGGAAGCCCAAGAAACCAAACCGACTTAGCTGGGCAAGACGAAGGTACTTGTTGGCCAGGGGTGAATGGTAAGTTGTCGCCATGGCTGGTCTCCATTGGTTGGTCAACTCTAAGACTGCCGCTGAGGCATATCGTAGCAGCCGATCCTCACGAACTCCAGTCCTGCGCTAGCGACCCACGCGTTCCATCACCGTCGCAATGCCCTGGCCGACGCCGATGCACATGGTGACCAGAGCATAGCGTTTGCCGCTGCGATTGAGTGCCAAGGCCGCGGTGCCGGCGAGTCGCGCGCCGGATGCCCCCAGCGGATGCCCCAGGGCAATGGCGCCTCCCATCGGATTGACACGGGCATCCGCTGGGGGCATCCGGCGCGCGACTCGCCGGCACCGCGGC
>DASRAT010000163.1:0-4039 GCA_035638015.1 Gemmataceae bacterium
TCGAAGCATGATGAGAGTCTCCTGGAGTGTGGGACGACTCTCCTGAGTCGTCCTCCATAATCAACGAACTTGTCAGCAAAAAACAACGCGGCACGGCTCGCTACAGCTATTTTTTCGGCAACTCTTTCCACGTTTGGTCGATGGCGCTGTTGATTTGGCCGGAGCTGCTGACTGTCCCGATGTCGGGGATGGTCGCGCTGGAGCCTGTTTGCATCACCAACGTGCCGGTCATGTGTCCCTCCGCGAAGGTGCCGTCGATGCAGCCGTCGAAGTTGAGTTTCGCGGTGACTTTCATGGTCACCGTTGTATTGGGCGGCGTCATCTTCATTTCGAGCCCGACGACCGTTTCGACGACGCCGTAGAGCCGGCCGTCTTTCTTGTAGACCTTGACCAACTTGCTGGTGCCCTCCGTGTTGAGCACCTGCGTATTTGGATCTTTGCCGGGGTCGCCGAAAATCAGCTTGGGATCGAACTTCCAGGTTTCGTTGACAGCCACCGGGCCGGGCGGCACAAAGGCGGCTTTGGGCTTGTTGGGCCCGTCGCCCTGGAACTCACTTTGGAGCTCGAAAATATCCTTGTCGAGCACTTCGCCGCCTTCGATGCGGAACTCGTAGCCCTTGTCTTTTTTCTCGATCAACAAGGTCTTGCCGTGATACGGCGGCACGCGATCCTTGGCGCCCAGCACGCCGCCGTCGCCCTTGATGACGGCGGCCTCATAGACGCGTTTGGCCTTGGTGGGCGCCTTGGCGTCCGCGGGCTTTTCGATGATCGTTTCGGTGAACAGCAGGTGTTTGCTGCTTTTGTTTTCTTCGGTCTTGGGCTTTTCCTTGCCGATGGTGTTGGTGGTCTTGGAGTCGCCGGTTTCCTTGACCTCGATGCGCCAGGTGTCGCCGGCGGCGACTTCTTTGAGTTTAATGGTGTATTTTTCTTGGGCGTGGGCGGTCTGAGGCAGCAACATGAACACAAAAGCGATCGTCAAGTTGCGAAACATGATTGGATACTCCGGAATTGTGAAAACTACCATGAACGATGAAAGTGCGCTTCACTTTCGCGGCATTTCCTTCCAGGTGTGCAATAATGTTCCCTGTATTATGGCAACACGCGTGACAACTGATCCCATACCTTGAGCGCTTAGTATGGAGGTAGACTCAGAGTGGATAGTGGCGCTTATTCGGCCTTCGGCCTTGGTGCCATCGATGCAGCCCTCGAAGGTGAGTTTGGTGACAAATTTGAAACTTTCGCTGCGCCCATCGCCTGGTTTGCCCGCCCCACTCATGAACTCAACTTCGATCTCCACGTCAATTGTTGCCCACATTCGGCCGTCTTTTCTTAAGGCCTTCACCAATTTGGCATTGGCTTCCTCTTTGACAACATGAAAATCCGCCACGGATCTTCTGTCGACATGAATGTCCTTGCCGTCCACCTTCCATGTTTCATCAACGGCCACAGGGCGGCCAGGCAGCAGATTCTTCAGTACCTTTAGGCATCCCCCGCCTTGAAAGTCTAGACTCAAGTCCTCGATGTCAGTGTCGAGAACACCGCCGCCTTCAAGCTTGAATTCGTAATTCACGGCATTTTTTTCGATTAACACCGTCTTGCCGTGGTAAGGCCTTGTCGCTGGCCCCTTGATAGCCAAAGGCCCATTTCCCTCTGCCATCGCCTTTTCGTAAACGCGTTTGGCCTTTGTAGGAACCGCAACGCCATCGGCTCGGTCCAAAACTGTTTCAATATAAATGTCGTGCTTTGTGCTTTTGCCTTCGTCGGTAATGGTACCCATGTCCTTGATTTCAGTTTTGGTGGTCACTGAGTGTTCGACTTTTCTCTCGACCCAACTCGACTCGCCCTTCCCCACCCCTTTAAGCTTGATCGTGTATTTATCCTTTGTTTGGAGCGGTGCGGGTGCCAGTAGCACTTCCAATGCGACCAAAAGCGATATTGGACGTAACATGCGTGATCCTCCGTGAATTACCGTTAAGCCACAAGCGACTCGCCTGCCGCCGCCCCGCCCAATAGGATGTAACGAGACCAAAAAAGCAAGCGCGAAATCATTGGCTAATCTTCAACCATGCCAAAACGCACCGACCTCCGCAAAATCCTTCTCATCGGCTCCGGTCCCATTGTTATTGGTCTTTCCGCGCGGCTGCCAACACTTGTGTGACGTGGGCAATATCCACCTCAAGAATCCCGGCGATCTTTGCGGCGGACATTTTGTTGGCTGCCATTTTGACGATGGCCTCGTTCAAGCCATCTTCCTTGGCGTCCTTATAAAAGCGGGTCTCACGAATGTCATGTAGTTGAAACATGGCCTCGATCTCCTTGCGGCTTGTCCGGGACAACTGGGCCGATCACTTCCGCGCAGCCGCCAGCACTTTTTTTACTTGTTCAATGTCCACCTCGAGAATACCGGCAATTTTCGCGGCAGACATTTTCTTGGCTGCCATATTCACAATGGCTTTTGCCAGTGTTTCCTTCGAGCCCTCTTCCTTGGCTTCCTGGTACACCCGTGTTTCGCGAATATCATGTACATGTAACATGGTCTCGATCTCCTCTCGGCTTGTCCGGGACAGCTTGTAAATCATGACCGTCTCGATCAATTCTATCAGTTTGGCACGCAAGGCAGCATTATCAATTTCCGTCTTCACGCGTGCCACCAGGCGGCGAGCCAAGGCTGTGGCCTGACTTTCGACGTGTTGGATTAATTGCAAAACGGCAAGCCCGAGCGGGGCATTCGCCATTTCCGGCAACTCGTCCAAGTAGAACCGCTGGACCAACCCTGCGTTCAGTAGCGCCTCGTAGGGCGCTAATCCCTTTGGCTCCAAGGCTCGGCTAGCGAATAGCACCATGCCAAAAAAAGCCTGGGCGGGGTCGTGCTGTTTCAAATAGGTAAACGCCTTGGCCAACAAATCCGCGTAGACACTGGGAAGGTCATAGAATTGGATTTCCAGGAAATACAACGGCAGCCCAGGCTCTTTGGGAATGAACACGCCATCGGTGCGGTGAGAGGTCTCTTTGAATTCGAGGGCTTGAAATTCGTAACGCGCTGCCAGTTCGTTGGCTTGATCGATGGATTTTCCCAGCAACAAGAAAAGAGTTTCCGGGGTCGTTTCGAACAGCCGATAAAAAAGCGGATCGGTGACCATGCTTCTTCCGGTTCAAACCGCAAGCGGCTCGTATTTTCTATACTGACATCTGACAACCAACAACTGACAACCACCCCTCGCCATGCCAAAACGCACCGACCTCAAGAAAATCCTCCTTATCGGCTCCGGTCCCATTGTTATCGGTCAGGCCTGCGAATTTGACTATAGCGGCACGCAAGCCTGCAAGGCCCTCCGCGAGGAAGGCTACTCCGTCGTGCTGGTCAACAGCAATCCCGCCACCATCATGACCGACCCGGACACGGCCGACCGCACTTATATCGAACCTATTACCTGGGAAGTCGTTGCCAAGATCATCGAGCGCGAAAGGCCCGATGCCCTGTTGCCCACGCTCGGCGGCCAGACCGGGCTTAACACCGCCATGGACCTGGTCCGCCACGGCATCCTCGACAAATTTGGCGTCGAAATGATCGGTGCCCGCGCCAGCGTCATCGACAAGGCCGAGGATCGCCAGAAGTTCAAGGACGCGATGATCAAGATTGGCCTCAAGGTGCCGGCCAGCAGTGTTGTTCGTAGCTTGGCCGATGCCCAGGCGGTCCGGGAACGTGTCGGTTTGCCGTGTGTGTTGCGGCCCAGCTTCACGCTCGGCGGCTCGGGCGGCGGCATTGCTTACAACCGCGACGAGTTCAACGAACTGGTCACGCGCGGCCTGGAGCTTAGCCCGGTGCACGAAATCCTCATCGAGGAATCGGTCATTGGCTGGAAGGAATACGAACTGGAAGTGATGCGCGACGTGGCCGACAACGTCGTCATCGTCTGCTCGATTGAAAACCTTGACCCGATGGGCGTGCACACCGGCGACTCGATCACCGTGGCCCCGGCCCAGACGCTGACCGACAAGGAATACCAGCGCATGCGTGACGCGGCCATCCGCATCATCC
>DASRAT010000164.1:0-10117 GCA_035638015.1 Gemmataceae bacterium
CAATGCAACAGGTTCCGTTCCCGGACGCCGGCTTTGTTGTTGATGCCCTCCATACAACAAGGGCTGCAATTTGGCGCCCTGACGGACCAGCAAAGCGCCGATGCCTTTAGGCCCATGAAATTTGTGCGCACTGATTGTGAGCGTGGTCGCGCCCAGTACATGAAAATCAATAGCGATCTTGCCCGCGGCGGCAGCAGCGTCGCAATGCATTAAGGCTCGGCCGTTGAGCGTTTCCGCCAATTGGCGAACCGGCTGTAGGGCCCCGGTTTCATGATTGGCGAGCATCAGGGCAACCAGTCGGGATGCCGGATCCAGCGATTTTTCGAGACTGTCAAGAACAACGATGCCCTGCAAATTGACTGGCAGAAACTTGAGATTGTAACCGATAGTTCGCAGCGCCTGCAGCGGCTCAGTGACGCAGGGATGTTCGATGGGGCTTGCGAGGAGTTGTGCTGGCGGTTGCCCGGCCAGACCGAAAATGGCAAGGTTATTGGCTTCCGTGGCGCCGCTGGTGAAAATGACTTCCGAAGGCTCGGCGCCAAGATGACTTGCAGTTAGTTCGCGGGCTGATTCGAGTGCCTTGCGAGCGTGGCGGCCCGCATGATGGCTGGAGGCAGGGTTGGCTGGCAGGTCAGCGAAAAAGGGCTGCATCGCTTCCCAGACCGCGGGAAGCATCGGCGTGGAGGCATTGTTGTCGAGATAAATGGACGCCATGGTAGAACGGGAAAAAGCACGGCAGGCAAGGGGCATTCTGGTACGTCAGAGAGCAGAGGCCTGCCGCTCTCTTTACCATCATTCTACGTTTGTTTGCGTGGCTTCACGCTCTGCCCGGCGAACGATCCAAAAATAAATCGCAATGACACCCAACATGCCAATCAAACCCGCGGTGACGCCATAGTCCATGGAAAAGCCTCCCGTTGGAGTGAAGAGTTAAACATTCACATCAAACCTAGGTCGCCATTGGCTCTGTGTCAAAAGGGTGAGCAGTTCAATGCCAGCGAATGTTTGTTCACCGACAGCTAATGACTACTGGTATGCCATGTGCCGGCCGCAGGGTGACAACGGCCCGTGGCGTCACCGGCGGATCGGGCCGCAGGGTGAAGTGATAATGCGGCGCCACCGTGGCCAGGACTAGTGTGGCTTCCATCATGGCGAAAGCATTGCCGATGCACTGCCGCGGCCCGCCGCCGAAGGGAAAATAGGCGTAACGCGGCATGCGTTTGGCCGCATCGCCGGCCCAGCGTTCGGGGCGAAAGGCGAGCGGATCGTCGAACCAGCGGGCGTCGCGATGGGTCACCCACGGGCACAGGATCACCGTGGTGCCGTTCGGAATCCGATACCCGCCAATGGCGCAATCGACCTTGGCCAGACGCCCAAAACCGTAAGCCGGCGGATAGAGCCGCATCGCTTCCATCAGCACATGTTCGCAGTAAACCAAACGCGGCAGGTCGGCGACGGTCGGCGGCAGGCCGTGCAACACCGTGTCCAATTCTTGAAGCAGTTTGGTTTCTACCTCGGGATGCTGGGCCAGCAGATACCATGTCCACGACAGGGCATTGGCGGTCGTTTCGTGACCGGCGAGGAAAAGCGTCATCGCCTCGTCGCGGAGTTGCAAGTCGGTCATGCCCGTGCCGTCGTCTTCGTCGCGGGCTTGCAACAGCAGCGACAGCAAATCGCCACGGTCCTCGCCACTTTGGCGGCGCTGGGCGATCATCTTGTAAATAATGGCGTCCAGTTGCCGCAAGGTGCGCTTGAAGTGGAGATTGGCCGGCGTGGGCAACCAGTCCGGCACAGGGATGAGGCCTTCCCAGCGGCGGATGAACCGGTCCATCACCACTTCGAGGCAATCGCCGACTTCCTTGGCATCGTTGGCAACGTCGGCGTCAAACAGCGTCTTGCCGACGATTTCCAGGGCCAAACGCATCATGTCGGCGTGCAGGTCGCGGGACTCGCCGTGTTGCCAGCGGGCCAGCATGCGCAGAGTGTATTCCACCATTACGTTGCCGTAGGTATGAATTCGCTGTTTGTGAAACGCCGGCTGAATGAGGCGGCGCTGCCGGAGCCAGAAATCGCCTTCGCTGGTCAACAGGCCATTGCCGAGCACGGGCGTGAGCAGCTTCAGGATGTAGGTTCGCTTATCATAATTTTTGTTGTCGGTGGTGAGCACCAACTCCGTGAAATCGGGATGATTGAGCAAGCAAAGGCGTTGGAAGCCGAGGCGGTAAGGGACGATGTCGCCGTAGTTTTTGGCACAGTGGGTGTAAAAGCCGAGGATATCACGTCGGAAATCGCGAAGGCTGCCGAACAACCACTGACCGTCAGGGCCGGGGGGCAAGGCACGCAAAGGCAAGCTGGCCGCGACGGCGGGCGATGTCTGAGAAACGCTCATGGCCTTCATTGTGCCCGGAAATTGCTAGTTTTACTAGAGCATTAGCCGCTTGCGGCTTAGCATTGCTGACCAAGAGACTGAGTCCCATGCCTTACACCCCCATCCTCGCCACGCTCGGCTACATTCTTTCGCCTGACGGCCGTCAGGTGTTGCTCATTCACCGCAACAAACGCCCCGATGATCCGCACTTCGGCAAATACAACGGCCTCGGCGGCAAGCTCCATGACGGGGAAGACATCATTGCCTGTATGCGCCGCGAGATTCGCGAGGAAGCCGATCTCGAATGCGTCAACATGGTGCTGCGCGGCACCATCAGCTGGCCGGGATTCGGCAAGCAAGGCGAGGATTGGTTCGGTTTCATCTTTCGCATTGACGTCTGGAGCGGCACACCGCGAATGGAAAATGCCGAGGGAACGCTGGCCTGGGTCGATGTCGAACGGGTCATGACGCTGCCACTTTGGGAAGGCGATCGGCATTTCTTGCCGCTGGTGTTTGAGCGCGACGAACGCCAGTTTCATGGTGTGATGCCTTATCGCGACGGCAAGCCGGTGTCTTGGACCTACAGCGTATTACACCCACGTGGCGGCTTGCAGTCCGAACGCGGCAATCAGCCAGGCGACGCGTTGATTCGTGACGCTCGCCGGTTGTTGGCCCGCGGCGAATTCAGCAAGGCGGTTGATTGTCTGGACGTGCATCGACCGGCGGAATGGACGGTGGTCGATTTGCAAGGGGCGCGGATTTTGCGCGTGTTGGGACAGGCCTATGTACGAAACGGCGATTACCGTGCGGGCAAGGAGTGTTTGGAGCAATTGAGATCCCTGCAGCGCGAGCAAGCACTCTTGCCGCCGCTTTACTACGGTGGGGCATTGACCGATTTGCTGCGCTGTTACGAGAAACTCGAAATGGGAACGGCAGCGGCGGAGATTCGCAACGAAGCGGCGGCATTGCGGTAGCTCATTTGGCTGCGGTTGCCGCTGCCTTGGCTTCCAAGACCGTAGTAGTTAGCAAATCCCCCTTGGCAGCATCCTCACAAGCCACCGACAACCGCGCTGCCCACATGGCACGACTGTGTTCGCCTTTTTCCAGCAACATGGGCACCGCGGCGGCGAAAGTCTCCGACTCGAACATGTGCACCGGAGATCGCACTGCGGCCACCAACTCATCCGCCCACATGGCGGGGTCGCTGGTGCCGTATTCGTGCCTGCCCAGTACAAGCAATACACGCGCCAAACCAGATTGTTGGACCACTTCAGGGGAATGGACCGATAGCCGCGTGTTCCGAAACCGTGTGTTTCATTGAGCAAATGCACTGCTTTCATGGCAGCCAATGGCATGAACATTACGACAAAGCACTGTAATGCATCGCCCCCCACGTCGCCTGCGCCCCGGGCAAAGCAGTAGGAGACACCGATTCCGTTAATCGTAATCGCAGGAAGCCCGGCAGGGGGTTCCGGCCGCGTTAGACGTTCAATCTTGGCAAGCTCTGCCGCTTCCGACAGATTGGCACCACAAACGCGGCACCTGCCGGAAGCATTGGCTTCGTCTGGCGGAACTATGCAATCTTTGTGAACCGGCGACTGGCAACCCACGCAGAAGCGGCCTTCCACGATGCTGTCGACGGTCCGTTGGCAATTGATGCATTTCAATCCGACTAATTGCTGCAAGACGGCCTCCGCAATCAAGGACTTAACGCTCAATAAAGCAATTCGGCAGAGCATTCTGAAGCTCACGCATGCCCGCGGCTGTCACCTTAGTGCCTTCCAGGCGAAGGAATGAGAGTTTTTTGAGGTTGGCTAGCTCCTTTAGCCCCACATCCGTCACCGGTGTATAACTGAGGCCTAACTCCGAGAGGTTTTGGAGGTTGGCGAGGTTCTTCATTCCCGCATCCGTCACTTTCGTTGCATCAAGGAAGAGTGAAGAAAGGCTTTTGAGATTGGCGAGGTCCTTTAGGCCTACATCCGTTATGAGCGTCGCGTTGATGCCGAGCGAACTTAGGTTCCTGCTCTTGGCGAGTTCCTTCAACCCCGCATCGCTCACCTTGTTGTACCCGATGGTGAGCGATGCCAGGTTTTCGAACTTGGCGAGCTCCTTAAGTCCCGCGTCCGTCACCTTGGTGAGGTCAAGATGAAGCTCAGACAGATTTTGGAGGTTGGCGAGTTCTTTCAGCCCCGCATCTGTTACTTGGCATTGTTTGAGATCAAGGCACCGGAGGTTTTTGAGGTTGGCGAGTTCCTTCAGGCCGGCATCGGTCACTTTGGTGTCCGTGAGGTCAAGCGAAGACAGGCTTTTGAAATTGACAAGCTCTTTCAACTCCCCGTCCGTCACTTTGGTTGCACCCAGGCCCAGCGTGGCTAGGTTGTTAAGCTTAGCGAGCTGCTTCAGTTCCGCACCAGTTACCAAATGGCCAGTCAGGTAAAGAGAAGAGAGGTTTTGGAAGCCGGCCAGCCCCGCTTGCCCCGCTTCGATCGGCTGAAAGGTATACAGGCCCAGCGACGACAGGTTTTTGATATTGGCGACTTCCTTCAGCTCCGCATCCGTGATCAAAGGCATATTGAGGTAAAGCGCCGTGAGATTCTTGAGATTTGCAAGTTCCTTCAGCCCTGCGGCAGTCATTCCTGAGCTACTCAGATAAAGCAGTGACAGGCTTTTAAGGGTTGCGACTCCCTTCAAATCGTCATCCACGACATGGTCGAGGTAAAGCTCCGTGAGGTTGGGCAAAATGGCAAGCTCTTTGAAACCTGCCGACCCAATCCCATGGCGGTTAAAAATGCCGAGAGACCAAAGGTTCTTTTGTTTGGCAACTTCTTTCATCCCCTCGTCTGTAAGGGTCTTGGAATAAAGGTCCAACCCAAATGAAAATGGAACTGCGGGGAGTTTCTTCAGATCGTTGTCGGTGTTGTTCGGTGCCATCGAAACGTAATACAGCGTCAGTTTGGTGTGCGGATTGGCGCGTTTGTGGATAGTTTCTTGTATGGCCTCGAACGCCTTTATTGCATCCTGAAGTTGCTCCGCGGACGGCTGGATAGGCTTGGTCGGTTGGGCGCAACTGAGATCGCCGCTAGCAAGCAATGTTAACATTGCCGCCACCGCGGGTAAGCACGATTTTTTCATGGCTGGTCCAATCGCGAAGTGAATGCCCACGTTCAGCCAACAGCGGTTTCCGTGCTCAGCGTCCGCGCCGGCACATCGGCGATGCGTGTATCGCGGCTGCCGGCAACAATCCCATCGGGCAGGCGAACGAGCCAACGCCTGACGCGGCCATCGACCGAAAAGGTGATTTCGCCCTCGGCGGGAGGGTGATCGACCGGATCATCCAGGATCAAGAAATCGGGGCCCAGTTGTCCGATGGAAAACACCTGGCCATTGACGGTGAGGTGCATACGAACAACAGCTGAGTAGATACGGCCTTTCGGAGAGATTGTGCTCATGAGCTATCGCGATGAATTGGTGAGCCGAGCGCTGGAATACACCGGCCGCAATGGTCAGGTGCTGGGCGAGGAACTTGGAATCGGGGTTCATGGTATCGTTTTCGTTGCCGAAAGTTAGCCCAAAAACGGCTCCCATCCAGCTCAGTCGGCGATCAAGGTGCACTACCGCGAGACATTTTATTGCTTGGAGCGAGACGTTTATCTGCGTCTTCAAGATCACGGTGTTGTTAAGATTCGGGGCAGCTGAGTTCCCCAACTGATCCGATACGACGATGATTTGTGGATCGTCGAATTGACGATTATGAAGCGTCCCTTCGTCCTCGATTTCGGCGGCGCCTATCTCGACAAACCGCCCGATTTCTCCGACGAGGTCATGGCTGATTGGGCTGTGGAGAAGCAGGAGCAATTCGGATCGCGCTGGCCCGAAGCCCACGCGATCCTGCGGCATCTTGAAAGCTATGGCGTGTTGATGGTGGACGTGAATCCGGGTAACATCGCGTTTGATTACTGACGCCGGGGCGATTTAGCGGCTATAGCGAGCATTCAAGTATGCCGCTTCGCGGAGGGCCGCAGCGAATCCGAATCCGCCCAGCACGACGCCAAAAAGCCGGAGGTACGCTTGACTGTTGGCATCTTCGATGTCCCGGTCCTCGATCCATTTTGCGCGCTTTTCGGCTTGAATTGTCTGAAGTTGCCGCTCTCGCCAGCGGGCGTCTCGTGCGACCGCCGCCGATGTAGGAAGGAATTGAACCGCAACCCCGCCCATGAAAAGCCAAGAGGCGATAAAAAGGCGAGCGTAACTAAAATAAACACGCATCATTCACGTTTCTACCAAGATACTCACGCTACGTTCGTCACACGTCGGTCGAGATCTTGCCGGAATCGCTCCACAACTTCAAGAAGCTCATTGTCTGCGATTTCCCACAGGGACCGACCGACCATATCCTCCCCAAGCATTCCCAACGTGGCCAAGATTTGGCCGAAACGCATGTCGCCTGCCAACGGACAAAGTTGTTGAAGGCCGCGCAACAATTCCTGGGTGAGGTTGTCATTCACAGCAAGTCTCCAATCTTGGGTTGCGGGCCGTGAGCCTGGCGGAGCTTGCCGAGTACTTCCACCTGGACCGTTTTGCCAGGCGCGAGTTTGGCAATTCTCGTCGCTCGTGTGACACCGTTAACGATTTTCAGGACACCGTCGGACCCCTCGTAAACCCAGATCGGCGGCATCCCAACGGTGGATGAACCGAATCTCCCAATCTGTCTTTGGAGCTTGAATGGATCAGCTCCAGAAGATCGAGAATGGGGAACTCGCAACTCAGCCGGGTCAACGTCGCGGATATCGGCTGCCATTCGCCAATTATACACCGCCGGTAAGTTACTTTACACGAAAGTCGGCACACTTTGCCCTATAATGTTGAAAACCCCCAGCCCAAGGAGTCGCCATGCAAGAGCGTATCGCCTATCAAGGCATCACCTTCGACGATGTCCTCCTCGAACCCGCTTTTTCCGACGTTTTGCCCAAGGATGTCGATGTCCGCACTCAGCTCACGCGTGACATTCGGCTCAACATCCCCATCGTCTCCTCGCCGATGGACACCGTCACCGAAAGCGATTTGGCCATTGCCCTCGCGCAGGAGGGCGGCATTGGCGTCATGCACAAGAACATGTCGATTGCCGAGCAGACCCGCGAGGTGGACAAGGTCAAGCGCAGCGAAAACGGCATCATCACCGATCCGATCACGCTGCCCCCCGACGAGACCGTCGGCACTGCTCGCCGCATCATGAAGCAGCAGAACATCAGTGGCGTGCCGATCACGGTCAATGGCTTCTTGCGTGGAATCCTCACTCGCCGCGATTTGCGCTTCTTGACAGACGACAGCCAACGGCTTGCCGAGGTCATGACCAAGGATAATCTGGTGACGGCCTCGGAAAATACGACACTTGAAGCGGCCGAACGGATTTTGACGGAAAATAAGGTCGAGAAGCTTTTGCTGGTGGACGATAACTACAAACTGAGGGGTCTCATCACGATCCGCGACATTGACAAGCTTCTCAACTTCCCGTCGGCGTGCAAGGACGCTCGCGGCCGGCTTCGCGTCGGCGCCGCCATCGGCATGCATGACCATGAACGGGCAGATTCGCTCATCAAGGCCGGCGTCGATGTGCTGGTGGTCGATTCGTCGCATGGCCACACGAGCAATGTCATCAACACTGTCCGGGAATTGAAAAAACGCCACGGCATTCAAGTCATTGCGGGCAATGTGGCCACTGCTCAAGGCGCCAAGGCATTGGTGGATGCGGGGGCGGACGGGGTCAAAATCGGCATTGGGCCAGGGTCGATTTGCACGACGCGAGTTATCTCGGGCGTCGGCGTTCCCCAGATTACCGCGGTTTACAACGCTGCCCAGGGTATCGCCGGTAGCGGCGTGCCCATCGTCGCTGACGGCGGCATCCGCTACTCGGGTGACATCGTCAAGGCACTGGCTGCGGGGGCGAATACGGTGATGCTCGGAGGCTTGCTGGCCGGATTGGCCGAAAGCCCAGGGCAGACGATTATCTACAAAGGGCGAACCTTCAAGACCTATCGCGGCATGGGTTCGCTGGGAGCGATGGTGACCGGCTCGTCCGAGCGCTATCGCCAGACCGACGGCACCCAGGCGAAATTGGTGCCCGAAGGTGTGGAGGGCAGAGTGCCTTACAAGGGCAATCTTGGCCCGTTCATGTATCAGATGGTGGGCGGTCTTCGGGCCGGTATGGGCTATTGCGGGACCAGGAACATTGAGGAGTTACGCACCCGCGCTCGCTTCATCTTGGTGAGTGGCGCGTCGGTGCAGGAGAGTCATCCCCATGACATTCTCATTACGCAGGAAGCACCCAACTACAGCTCGCGCGGTGCGGTGGCCAATTCGGATGGCGATTAGCCTCCTGGCCGTCGGTTTCGCGCTGCCCGCCGGCACAACACTAGCACAAAGCAAATCCGGCCCTCCCGGGCCGGATGCAAGCATTCACACCCGGGAAATCCCCGCGCCTATGCCGTCGGCGCCACCTGGTATGACCGCTTTCGAGCTTCCCGCTTCCGGCCCATTGTCTGCGCCGGCGCCGATGGATGCCTTTCAAGACAAGCAACCCAAGGTCATGCCCGAAGAATTGGAGTACATGAGCATCAAGGAGATACCCGGCTTGGAAATCCTTACTCGCTTGGAGACCGAGGCCCAGGTCAAGGAACGCTGGATCCAAAAGGCCATGAAAGCCGGCGAAAAGCTGCCGTTCCCTGCCGAAGTGGTCCTGGCGAAGGAGCCGTACCCCGGCCGCTTTTGGGCGCCGAAGGTCAAGCTTGTGGAACCGAACTTCGTCGTCCATGACCGCCTCTATTTCGAGCAACCTAACCTGGAACGCGGCCTCTGGGACCTCGGCATCGTCACACCCGTGGTTTCGGTCGGCAAATTCTTCTGGGATTTGGCCTTGCTTCCCTATCAATGCGGCACGCGACCTTGCCAGAAATACGACACCAGCGCCGGCAAATGCCTGCCGGGCGATCCGACGCCGTTTTACCTTTATCCGCCGGAGTTGAGCCTGACGGGCTTGGCGGCGGAAGGGGCGGCGTTGGCGGGGGGGTACTTCATCTTCCCGTAGAACACGTCTGGCGACGCGGAGGATGGCTCAGCGAGGAGGCCATTTTCCAACTGCGATGAGATCGGCGCGCAATTCAATTCGGTGGGGAGCATTGATGTTGAGCACGGCTAACGTGGCGCGACCGCATTGGGTACGGCCTTCAATGTACGGTCCATTAAAGCGGAAATGCCGCTGCCATTGCTGTCGGCGTGGATGAAATAGTTCCACCACATTTCCGGTGGTTGGATCACGACCGCTTAGATTGCTTGATTTTGCGAGATTGCAGTGCTGGCACGACCAACACCTGTTTTCGTCTTCATCCGTGCCGCCGTGCTTGCGGGCGATGATGTGCTCCAGGTGAAAACTGTGATAAGGCAAGTCGACTTCCGAAAACCTGCAGTATTCGCAACGCCGGCCGGCGCGAATACGGGCCTTATTGCGCAATGAGATTTTCATCGACTGGTGCCAAGGCGGGCCAGTAAAGCGCGTGCCTTAGCTTGAAGAACGGCGATAAATTCCCCCACCATGACGTATGTCTCGTATTCCTGATGCTCATCAGGAGTCAATTCCCCCTCATTGCACTTTTCCGCCAATTCACGAACACGGGTTTGGACCTTCGGGTCGGCCTTGAGACGGACCAATTGCTTGGCCGCGCTTTCGTTCAGGCAGCGGCCCACTGGATCAAGCAT
>DASRAT010000165.1:0-7030 GCA_035638015.1 Gemmataceae bacterium
ATCATGGAAAAGACGCAATCGACCTCCCTTCTGTTCGAGGTAAGCCATCCCGGCCGGCGGACGCACCGGCTGCCCGCTTGCGATGTGCCGGCCAAGCCCGCCGCCGATTTGCTCCCGTCGGCGGCGCTCGCCGAAGCGCCCCCGCCCTTGCCGGAACTCGGCGAGATTGACCTGGTTCGCCATTTCGTCAACCTCTCGACGCGGAACATGTCGATTGACACGAACTTCTACCCGCTGGGGTCATGTACCATGAAGTACAACCCCAAGCGGCACGAACGGCTCTCGGCCCTGAACGGCATCGGCAATCTGCATCCCTTGCAATCGGACGAGTCGTGCCAGGGCATGCTGGCTTTGCTCTGGTCATTGCAAAACATCCTGGCGGAAATCGCGGGCCTCGATGTTGTCTCGCTCCAGCCAGCCGCCGGGGCCCAAGGCGAGCTAACCGCCCTCTTGGTGGCCGCGGCTCATTTCCGCGACAAGGGCGAGAAACGCACCCGCGTCCTGATCCCCGACAGCGCTCACGGCACCAATCCCGCCAGCGCCGCCATTGCCGGCTTCGAGGCGGTCACCATCAACAGCAACGACGGCGGCCGCGTGGACATGGCCGATCTCAAGGCCAAGCTGGACAATCGCGCCGCCGTGTTCATGATCACCAACCCCAACACGCTCGGCCTGTTCGACGAGCAAATTGCGGCCATCACCGAGTTGGTGCATTCCCACGGCGCACTCGTCTATCTCGACGGCGCCAACATGAACGCCATCCTCGGCATCACGCGGCCCGGCGATTTCGGCGTGGACATGATGCACTACAACGTGCACAAAACCTTTACCGGCCCTCATGGCGCGGGTGGCCCCGGCGCCGGCCCCATCGCCGTCCGCAACAAGCTGGCCCCTTATCTGCCCGTCCCCGTGGTCGTGAAAGAGGGCGAAACTTACAAACTCGAATACAACCGCCCCAAGTCCATCGGCCGCGTTCGCAGTTTCTTCGGCAACGTCGGCATCCTGGTCCGCGGCTATTGCTACATCCGCACGCTAGGCCCCGCGGGTCTCAAAGCGGTCAGCGAAAACGCGGTGCTGAACGCCAACTATCTACTGGCCCTGCTCAAGAAAATCTGCCCTGTCCCGCACGGCGACCGCTGCATGCACGAGTTCGTGGCCAGCGCCTGGAAGCTCCGCCACGAACGCCGCATCAGCGCCATGGACATCGCCAAACGGCTGCTCGATTACGGCTATCACGCGCCGACAATCTATTTCCCACTGGTCGTCCGCGAAGCCCTGATGATCGAGCCGACGGAAACCGAGAGCAAAGAAACGCTCGACGCCTTCGCGGCCGCGTTCATCAAGATTTGCAATGAGGATCCCGATTTCCTCCACGACGCTCCGCACACGCTGAGCATTAGTCGGCCGGATGAAGTCAAGGCGGCGAAAGAGCCGATCTTGCGGTGGCACCAGCGGGGGAATGTTGATCCGTTGGCGCAGGCGGGGTTGCCGGCGGGGGAATCCTGACCAAGACCGCCAAGGCCGCCAAGACCGCCAACCTTTTTACGAGGCAATTGTTGGCATTCTTCGGCGATTTTTGTTCCCGCCTTCCAATCTCTTCCCAAGCGCGCGTATAATGGCGATCTACAGCAAACAAACCTCGCCCAGCCTGTCTCCCACACCAACCCGAAGTGTAAGGGAAGAAACGACTGAATCCAAGCCAACGTCGCAACAGCCTCCAAGAGTGACTTGAAGCCACCACCCCCCAGGCCGGGAGCATATAATGTCAGTTCTCAAGCTCACCGCCGCCCTGACGCTCCTCTTTGCCACGGCACTCTGTGCCCGCGCAGTGCCGCCCCCGTTGCAACGCGCCAAGGACGCCAAGAACACCCCCGCCCTCGACATCCACGGCGATCCCCTGCCGCCCGGAGCAGTCGCTCGCCTGGGAACCCTGCGCTGGCGGCAAAAAGCAAGCGGCGGCCCGCTGGTCTTTTCCCACGACGGCAAAAAACTGTTTTCGCTGGACACTCCGGGCAATCTTTATGACTGGAACGCGGAAACCGGCAAGATCGAGGGCAAAATCACCGGCCAATCAACGATCTTAAATTGCTTGGCATATTCCCCTGACGGCAAATATCTCGCCATTGCAGTTGGCAAAAGAATTCAGATTTGGGATCTCGCAACCGGCGGCGAGCCACGCTGGCTCGATGGGCAGGGCGATTGGGTGTGGGCCATTGACTTTTCACGTGATAGCCGCAGCCTTATCAGCGTAGCCGTGGACTACCATGTCGAAATCATGGACGGCAAACTTGTCCATCTTGAGAATCCCGTCGCTGAGCGCATTTTTGCCTGGGACGTTGGTACAGGCAAAGTGATTGCCCGGCTGGGAAATGAACTCAAAGACCTCAGCTCTGTCGCTTTTCTGGCGGACGGCAAGCACGCCGCAATCGCAAATGACCGTGGTAAGATTCGAATGCTTCACTTGAAATCGGGCAAGGAGTTATGGACCAGTACGGCAGGTGTAAACCAAGTCATTGTTAATCTTCGGCTAAGCGCTGACGGCAAGACGGTTTGGGGGACCTATTTGGGGCCCAAACGCAACAGCAAATCCGTCACAGCTCAGTTGGATTTGTCAGGGTGGGATGTTGCTACCGGTAATCCGAGACCGTCTCCCTGCTCCTTTCAGGAAGGTACATCCATCATTGGCATGGCCACGGTAGGAAATAACGTTTTCGCACACACCAGCGAAAAGCTGTTTGTATACCATACCGACTCGGGCCAGCTTTTACATGAACTTGCCAGCCCTGGCGCGGCGTTTCACCATTTTGCAGTTTCTGCCAACGGAAAACACCTTGCCGCCAATGGCTGGACTTCCCGAGTTTTGCTATGGGATTTGAAGAGCGGAAAGCGACTTTTCGACGACAAGCTGCCCGACGCAATGACTTGTCGCTTCCTCCCCGATAACAAGACGGTTCTATCGCTGGACGATGAGCACTCTATTCACCTTTGGAATTCGCTCCAAGGCAAGCATTCCAAGTCAGTGTCGCTCAAGGATTCAAACACCCGTGGCCTCATGCCCCGATACTTCGATCTTTCCCCAGACGGCAAGAGCCTGGCGATGCAAGGTCGAATTTGGGACATTGCCAACGGCGACGTCCGGGGTAACCTCGGCAAACCGATACTTGGAAACGTCAAATTCTCGCCAGACGGTAAATCCTTGGCAGCGTTTTACACGTCTATCCAATATCCAATTGGAGGAGGAACTAAAGGAGGAAGTGGAATAGGAGGAGGAGGAAAAGTATTCGAAAAACAACCGCCGGATCCCAACTATGTTGGCCTTTTCGACTCCACCACCGGCCAGCGCCTGCACCAAATTCACTTCACCAAAGATAGAAGCGGCCCACTCGTCTTTTCCGAGGACGGTAAAAAGCTCCTCGTCGCCGATACTAAAACCTTGCTCATCTGGGACATTGCCGCTGCCAAGGAATTGCTAAAGCTCGAAGGCAAACAAGGCCAACCTCACTGCTTCACTCCTAACGCCGCCGCTTTCGTTGAATTCAACGGCCCCACCGGCTACGTCTTGAAAAGCTCCACTACCGGCAAGGTTTTGCGAAAACTCGCCCTGCATCCTACCGAACAATTTGAAGCAATCGCCCCCAACAGCAAAACGGCGATCTTCAGATTGCCTGACGCCCAAGCCAGCGCCATCAGCCTGCGCGATCTGACCAGCGGCAAAAAGCTAGCCCTGCTCGACGGCAAATATGGCAACGTCACCAACGCCGCCTTTTCGCCCGACGGCGCCCAAATCGTCGTCGGCTACTCCGACAGCACCGCCCTCGTCTGGGACATCAAGGCAACTCTTCGCTCACAACCCGCACCCGCCGCCCTCAAGGCCCAGGAGTTGGACCAGCTTTGGAAGGATCTAGGCAGCGCGGACGAGGCAGTCGCCATCACTGCCCTGGATCGACTCGCGGCCGCCCCCGAACAAGCCCTGCCGCTCATGAAAAAACACGTCTCGCCGCTGCCCAAAGTAGATTTTGACCGCCTGCTCGCGGATCTCGATTCCGATTCCTTCGCCAAGCGCGACAAAGCATCCCACGAACTGGCCAAACAAGAATTCGCCGCGGCCAAGGCGATGCGCGCCGCCCTCAACGGCACGCCAACCCTGGAAACCCGCCAGCGTCTCCTGCTATTGCTGAAAAAGCTCGACGAACCGATCACGGCGCCAGAGTTGTTAGCCTCCTGGCGAGCGGTAAATGTGCTGGAACAGCTCGCCACGCCAAACGCCCAAAAAATGCTTGAAACTCTGGCCAACGGCGCCCCCGAGGCCCGGTTGACCGAGGAAGCCCTGGCAGCCCTGAACCGATTGCAAAACGAAAATCACTGATCCCTGCTGGCTGTAAGGCAGCATTCGTAGGAACCAATCTCTAAGTGAACCAGTTCACCTGTCGCCTGCTGCCCTACTCCGTCGCCGACGGCCCCACCAACATGGCCACCGACGAAGCACTGCTCCAGTCAGCACAAAAGGGCCTGGCCACCCTGCGATTCTACGCCTGGTCGCCGCCCACTCTCAGCCTAGGCTATTTCCAAAGCGAAAATCCCCGCAACACCGATCCGCTATTGGCGTCCTTGCCCTTCGTCCGCCGGCCCTCCGGCGGCGACACCTTGGTGCATGATCACGAAGTAACTTATGCCTTGGCGCTGCCGCCCGGACCTTGGCAACAAGGCCAACGCTGGATCGTGCGCATGCACGAGATCATCGCCACTGCATTGGCAACGCTGGGCGTCACGTCACAATTGTGCGAAGCCGGCATCCCAGCCACACCGCCAAATCAGCTGTGTTTTCACCATTTCACCGCGGGCGATCTTCTTGTCAATGGCGCCAAGGTCGTGGGCAGCGCCCAGCGCAAGCAGCGCGGCGCCTTGTTGCAGCATGGCGGCATCTTGCTGGCCCGCAGTCCACACACGCCAACCTTGCCCGGTTTGCTGGAGTTGACGGGCCGGCCATTCAAAGCCCCCGATGTCGTCCAGGCGGTGCAAAGCTTTTTCGCAGGTTCGACCGGGGCAACTCTAATGGAACAAGTCTTGAGCGCTGAGGAGCAAGCAGTGATTGCCGAGTTAAAAACCAAGAAATACGAGTCGTCAGCCTGGAACCTCAAGCGCTAAAAAAAGGTCGGGCGTCTTTGTCGAAACAAAGACCACCCGACCTGTTGTACGCCGGACGCTAAGCCGCAAACGGCCAATGAGCCTACAGATTCCGCAGCCGCCCCGTGCTGTCGCCGAAGGAATCGACCGTCACGCCCATGCGGTCCATCATTTCCAGATACAGATTGCAGATCGGCGTGTTGCGCGGGTAGCGGACATGACGTCCCGTGGTGATGCTGCCGCCGCCCTTGCCGGCCAGCACAATCGGCAGTTCGTCGTGCGTATGCAGAGCACCGTCGCCGTTGCCGCTGCCGTAGAGGATCATGCAGTTGTCCAGCACCGAGCCGTTGCCTTCGGGCATGGATTTCAGTTTGCCCACCAGGTAAGCGAATTGTTCCATGTGGAAGAGATTGATCTTGGCGACCTTCCGCATCTTGTCGCGGTCGAACATGTGATGCGACACGTCATGGTGGCCTTCGGGCACATCCAGGAAGCGATAATTGCGGTTGCTCAGTTCGTTGGACAGCACGAACGTGCTGATGCGGGTAACGTCGGTCTGAAAAGCGACGGCCAGCAGATCGGCCATGACGCGAATGTGTTGGCGATAATCGACCTGTGCCGCTGCACCGCCACCGCCGGGACCACCGCCGCCGCCGGGACCAGGTCCAAAACCGCCGCCGCCAGGGCCAGCAGGCCGAATGTCGGCGGGCCGCTGCATGTTTGGCGCCGCCTGGGCCACCGTCGAGGGGAAACTCGCGAGCCGACGTTCCAGATCGCGGATGGAACTCATATATTCGTCGAGGCGGCGCTGGTCGGTGCCGCCCAGCTGATTGTTCAAACTGTTGGCGTCTTCCATCACAAAATCGAGGATGCTGTGATTGTAGCGCTCTCGGCGTTGCCGATTGGCATTCACATCGCTTTGCGTCATGCCTGCGAACAGGCGGTCAAAAACGGCCCGCGGATTGGTCTCTTTGGGGGCCGGCGTCGATTCACCGCGCCAGGACAGGTTTTGGGTATAAGCACAGGCATAACCGGGATCGCAAAAGCCTGCCGTGCGGCCACCTTCGCAGCCGATTTCCAAAGACGGAAACCGCGTGCGGTCGCCGATGCGCTGAGCCACCAGCTGATCGGCCGAAATGCCGACGCGGATATCGGTGGCCGATTTGCGGGCTTGCTTGCCGGTCAAAAACGACGCTTGAGCGCGGGCATGGTCGCCGGTGCCGTCGCCGTGGGCACGGGCCTTGTCGCAAGTCATGCCGCTGATGATTGTGATGTCGCTGCGATACGGGGCCAGTGGTTGCAGGGTCTTGGACAAGACATAATTGGTGCCGGTCCCGATGGGGTTCCAGGCCGCGGGCAAGACGCCGTTGGGGACATAGCAGACGGCCATGCGACGGGGAAAGGCCGCGGCCGCGGATTGTTGGCTAAAAGCCAGTTTGGGCATCATGGCTTCCAACATTGGCAAAGCCATGGAAACGCCCAATCCCTTGAGCACAGTACGCCGAGAAATCGGGAAGTCGGCCATGAGATCCTCATCAAGTTTGTACAGGGAGTCCCATTACCTTTAACACCGAGGCGGGCATTTGGTATCGGTTTCAGGTGAGAGTTATATACAACCCGATAGGCAACGGCATGTCAATTGAAAAATGGCTTGGCGTGGTGCTGTTGAGTGCGAAACGTCAGCGACGCGGTGAACATCAAAATGCTCACCACCTTGCTGGCGCTTCGGGCTTGGTTTTGTGATGAGTTAGTAATTGATGCGCATGCCGAAGTAGAAATTGATTCCCGGCTGATAAACGCCGCGGCCAGTTCGCAAATCCAGATGCTCCTGGTAGGCACGGTCGGCCAGGTTTTCCACGCCCGCGGTGAGCAGCAAATTGTCGCGTGCCTGCCAGAACCCGCGAAT
>DASRAT010000166.1:0-4066 GCA_035638015.1 Gemmataceae bacterium
ATGTGACATTGCCGACGTGCCATTGAAAGTCGAGCAGTTTCTTGATCGATACCTTCAGCTCCGTGATGACAGGCCTCGCTCCAGTGGGTCAAAGCACAATGCCATCCATCAGCACAAGGCGAAACAAAAAAGGCCCCAAAAGCGGACGGCGTAACTCGCAACACGGTCGTCAAGGGCAAATGAAATAGCCCACCCACCCAATCGAAAACGTCCGGAGACTTCGCAATGAAACTAGCGCTTCGAATCGTTCTTGTTGTCCTGTTGTCAACTTCCGCTTGCGGCTTCCTGAGTCCCCTCCCCTCCGCATTGGCCCAAGACGGCAAAAAACCCGAGAAGATTCCCCTCCAGGGCGGCAAGGCCAAGGTGGAAAGCTCGATCAAGGAAAGCGATGAAAAAGACAAGGTGCAAAAGTTCCAGTGCAAGATCTTCACCTTTGATTTGAAAAAAGGACAGCTTTACAAGATCGACATGGTGAGCAAGGATCTCGATTCTTACCTTCGCCTGGAGGATGAAAGCGGCAAACAACTGGCCAAGGATGACGACGGCGGCGGCCTGGTCAACGCCCGAATTAATTTTTATTGCCGGGCGGACGGCGCCTACCGCATCATCTGCACCACCTTCAACAGCGGGACAGGCCCTTTTACCCTGACCGTTCAAGAAATCCCGATCGCCAAGGCCGCGAACCTCGACTTGAAAGACGGCATGGCCAAGGTGGACGCCAAACTCACCGACAAGGACGCCACGGACATCTTGCAAACCCATTCGGTTTGCAAAATCTACGCAATCAAACTGGTCAAGGGCAAATCGTATCAGATTGACATGATGAGCAAGGACATCGATTCCTACCTTCGGCTTGAGGACCCCACTGGACAACAATTGGCCAAGGACGATGACAGCGGCGACGGCCGCAACGCCCGCATTCAATTCACGTGCCCCGAAGATGGGGAATACCGCATCGTCGCCACCACCTATTTCGGCGGCTTGGGTAATTTCACCGTGACGATCAAGGAAAAATAGCGAGAAGCACAATGCGCTGTGAGCTTTCCTCCCGCTGCTGTTAGTGGGTAAGTTTCGTGAGGTTCCACATCCGCGCCGTGCCGTCTTTCGCTCCCGCAATGATCAAACCCGGCGTAGACGGGAAACGAACATTCAGAATCGCCCCCGCCGATCCTCGGAAAGCGAGTGACTCCTTTTTCGTGGCCACATCCCAGATGCGAATCATTTGATCCTCGCCTGTGGACGCAAACGAACTCCCATCGGGGCTGAACGCCACGGACCACACGTCTTGCGTGTGGCCCTCAAGCTTGGCGATTTGACTGCCGGAGTCGAGATCCCACAGGCGCACGGTTCGATCCCAGCCGCCGGAAACAAGGTAGCGGTCCTTGGGCGAAAAGGCGATGGCGTAAACACTGCTTTCATGGCCGGTCAGCGTGAACTTCAGCTGTCCGGAAGCGGCGTCCCATACTTTGATGGTCTTGTCGGCACTGCCGGAGGCGATGGTTTTGCCGTCGGGGGAAAAAGCCACAGCAGTGACCATATTAGCGTGGCCAGCGGTGGTAAAGATTTCCTCGCCGGTTGCTACGTCCCAGACTTTGACAGTCCCGTCTCTGCCGCCCGTGAGGATACGTTTGCCGTCGGGGTCAAATGCCACGTCGCGAACACTGCCGATCTTGGGGAGAATTCGAGCTTCTTTTCGGGTGGATAGGTCCCAGATCTTCGTGAGACCGTCATCGCTGCCGGTTGCTAGATAATCGCCATTGGGAGAGATTGCCATCGCCCAGATAGGCGACTGGTGGGCATTCACCGTCCACAGCACCTTGTCGGCGGCGATGTCCCAAAACTTGACGTTGCCTTCGTTATCTCCCGCGGCCAGATACATGCCGTCTTTGCTGACGGCCATGGACCAAAGCGGGCCGCCATTGCCTTTGAAGACATGGATCGGGGCAGGGATTTTGTCTTCGGACCGATCACGCAGCGGCGCCAAAAAGTAAAACGCCGTCGCGCCAATCAACAAGGTCAACAGACCGGCGCCGGCGCCCAGAATGATGGATTTACGCGTGTCCGCCGCTTTTTTCTTGGGACAAATGGGCGTTTCCGAGGACTTGAGCAATGCCCAGAAATGCTCCAGCGTGTTGGCAACTTCACGGGCCGACTGGAAACGATCCTTGGGATCCTTGGCGAGCAATTTGTCGACGATATGGACAAACCATTCGGGCAAATCCGGATTACGTTCTCGCAATGGACGCGGCTGTTCTTCGGTCAATCGCTTGAGCACCACCAGTGGCGTCTTGCCGTTGAAGGGCGGTTCGCCTGCCGCGAGTTCATAGAGAACGACGCCAAGGCTGAACAAGTCTGAGCGTGCATCGAGTTCTTCGCCGCTCGCCTGCTCCGGAGACATGTAGAGCGGGGTTCCGGCAACCAAACCGCTGCGTGTCAGACGCACGTCTTCGGCAGCGCGGGCCAGACCGAAGTCGGTCAGTTTCACGCGTTGGCCGGATTTCTCTAGCAGGATGTTGCCCGGCTTGATGTCGCGATGAATGAGCTCTTTCTCGTGGGCCGCCGCCAGACCCGCCGCGGTTTGCATGCCGATGCTGACGATTTCCCGTAGAGACAACTTGCCCTCGCGCTCGATCTTCTTTTCCAGAGATTCGCCCGTGATCAGTTCCATTACCAGGAAGGCGAGATCCTTGTTTTCTTCGTGTTCGACCTGGTGAACAGCAACGACGTTTTCATGGCTGATCGACGCTGCCGCGCGGGCTTCCCGGCAAAACCGTTTGCTCGCCAGTTCATCGTCGGCCAGTTCCGGATCGAGGACCTTGATGGCCACGTCGCGTTCCAGGCAGGTATCCCGCGCATGCAGCACGATTCCCATGCCGCCGCGGCCGACCACGCGGAGAATGTTGAAATTGTTGAGGCTTCCCAGATGGCTGCCGTCTTCCGGCGGATCCAAAAAGTTGAGCGTTACCTCGGTTCTGCCGCGCCTTACTTCTGATTCTCCCGTCGTCACCGCCATTTCCGCTTTCTGCAAGGCGGGCCAGTAAGCGGAATTCGATTCGGGGGTCACCAGGCCGGGTTGCTCAAGCAGCGTTTTGGTAAGTGAGCCATCGCCGCTCGCCAGGGCTTCGAGCGATTGCTGACAGGAAGGGCATTGATCTAAATGGGCCACGACCTTGCTGTTTTCGGCGTCGGAGGGATTGCCGTCGAGAAGCTCGCGCAAATCAGTCGTGTTGGGGCACCTGGTTGCTGTGTTCATGGCTCGTCCCCTTGCATGGTCTCGATCTCTTGCCGCAGCCGGGCGATGACGCGGCTCTTGGCGACATAGATCGCGCCGACCGAAAGCCCGACTTGCTTGGCGATTTGGGCAGGCGTCTTGCCTTCAACGGCCGTTAGCAGAAACGCTTGCCACGTCGCGGATTGAAACTCGCCTTTAACACGTTCCATGGCCTGAGCGGCCAGAGTTCGCTGATAGTCGGTTTCCCAATCCCCTGACAGCGTGCCGTCGCCATCCGCGTGCTGTTCGAGCCTCGCCTGCACGCGTGAGTCGCCGGAGCCAACGACTCGTTTTCTGCGGCTCTCCAGGAAATTAAACACCTTGTTGCGCGTGACGGTGAAAAGCCAGCCGCGGAAGGTGCCACGATTGGGATCGTATTCCAACCCCTGAGCCGCCCTGGAAACGGAGCGAAGCACTTCTTGCATCAAATCGGCGGCATCGGCGTCTTGCAGGCCGCGTTTACGGGCGAATCCGTAGATTACCGGGGCGTAAAGGCGCACAAATTCCCGCCACGCGGCAGCGTCGCTGCCATCACGCAGGCGGACCAGCAAGCTTACACGCGTTGCCGGAGATTCTTGCATTCCGTGTCCCTATGGCACTGTTCCTGAGCGATTTGTCCTCTGGCATTATAGGCGCGAGGCAAATCATTGGCGTTAACCGGCAGCCGCAGCGAAATGAAGCCGAGGCATGAAATCCGTTTGACGGCTGGACTTGAAGGCGGCGGGCGGCGCCTCACGTGCCAGTTCGCCCAATAAATCGTGCTCGGCGCCAGTCAAATGTCGACCAAGGCTCAGT
>DASRAT010000167.1:0-2214 GCA_035638015.1 Gemmataceae bacterium
CTTTTTGCGGCCATTCGGGCAATGGCTGCGGAGCCGCCTGCACCAGAGTTAGGAGCTGCTTGTGGTCCCGAGATAACGCCACCCAATCGGGAAACTCCTTGTCCCCCATGGCAACCAGGTACACATCTTCGACTTTCCAAATCCCATCCATCTTAACAAGACAAAACAACGCCGCAAATCTGGCAGGAATCTGGAATAACAGGTTTTGGGCCTGGCCGCTGGCTTTGAGTTTGGCCAATGTAGAAACGGCTTCCAACAGGTTGTTGGTGGTATAGCGCTGCATTTCGCGTTCTGGCGGGAACTGGATTACAGTAGTTGATGCCGCGATCCAAGGTTGAGGTTGGGGACCGGTTCGTGTGGAAGGCGATCCGCGACGCCAAGTTGTCACGGACACACTTGGACCGTCTGACAGTGAATTACCGCACCCGTCACCAAGCGCATTATCGGCACGTCGGCAAGCAACCGCCGCCAGGAATCAAGCATATCCATTTCCCGGCCCCAACCGCTCCAGGCTTGAAACAAGCGAAAGCGAGGCAGCAGCGGGTTTCGCTTTGCATGATCGTCCGCAACGAAGCAACCAAGCTGGAAACTTGCCTGCGTTCCGTTGCCGGTCTTGTGCACGAGATGATTGTGGTCGGTATCGGTTCGACGGATTGCACCAAAGAAGTAGCCTCGCGTTGCGGTGCCAAGGTTTTTGATTTTCCCTGCATCGACGACTTCGCGGCCGCACGCAACGAAAGCCTGCTTCATGCCACGGGTGACCGGATTTTGTGGCTCGACGCGGACGAATCTTTCGATGAACCAAACCGTCAGCGGCTCGGCAAACTGTTTGCCATGCTGCGCGACGAGAACCGCGTTTACATGATGAAGCAATGGTCGGCGCCGGATCATGCCAATGGCTCCGTGTTAGTCGTAGACCAGGCCCGGCTGTTTCGCCGGCTGCCGGCATTTGCTTGGCGGCACAGGATTCACGAGCAAATTTTGCTGTCGCTTCGCGAAAAAGGCGCCAAGCCGGTCTGGACCGACATCCGTATCCGCCACGTCGGCTACCAGGACGCTGCAATGCGGAAACAAAAGCTGAGCCGTAATCTTCGCCTACTTCAAATGGAGTAAGGAGAACTACCCGACAACGCGTTCACTCTGTTCAACCTTGCCGGCACGTATCAAGACCTGGGAGAGGCCGACCAGGCCATTCCTTACCTCAAGCAGTGCATCGCGACGGCCCCCGCCGGCGCCACGTTCTTGCCCAAAGCCTATGTATTGTTGGCCCAATGGAAACGCGCGTCGGGATGTTTGGAGGAAGGAGTGTCAAATGTCGAGATGCAAAAACGCGTCCAATCGACTGCGTTTTCGGACTGACGATGATAATGTGATGCAGATCCTAATTGGATACCCCGGCACCTTGCTTTCGCACCCGGACCGCCCATGATTGTCCGCTTGAATGTCGCATCCGTATATTAAAAGGTTGCGTTGTCCGCCGGAGGGAGTCATGGCCAAGACCAGCGACGTCACTAACGAGACCGTTGATATCCCGCCCGCACGACAGCAGGAGCCGGCCGTGGTTGCCGTGAGGCTCGTCGCCGGGGCCGGCGCAAGCACCGTGGGCGGCCCCGAAGCGGTCAGCGCGAACGCCACACTCGATATGCCTGCCGCACCGCGTGACGAAGGCAGCCAGCAAGTGAGTCACCCAAATCCGGCAGGGGCAACCCAAGCCGTTGGCGACCAGCTCCAAACGGTGCAGTGGGGCGAAGCCGTAGCCGATCCCCCCCCTGGGACCGTCGCTCCCACCCTGCAATGGGAGGACTTGCGCAAGATTCAAGGCGATCAGAACGTTAAACAGCCTTCAGCACCTCAGTTGCAACCCATGGAAACGTTGGACTTTGGTGGCGGTGTCCCACCCGGCAAGGAGAAGGCTGATATCCCGGTCGGTCAAACCAAGCGTGGCAAAGCGCTGGCGGCCATTCCCAAAGTACCAGGCTATGAGGTTCTGGACGAGCTAGGTCGCGGCGGGATGGGCATCGTTTACAAAGCGCGTCAGACGAAACTGAACCGGTTTGTTGCACTCAAAATGGTGCTGGCCGGCGCCCACGCCAACGCGGACCAGCTGGGCCGTTTCTACACAGAAGCGGAGGCGGTGGCGAGCTTGCAGCACGCCAATATTGTGCAGATATATGAAGTAGGTGAATATAAAGGTTTGCCGTTCTTTTCGCTTGA
>DASRAT010000168.1:0-3291 GCA_035638015.1 Gemmataceae bacterium
ACTCCTGTCCTCGGTCAGGCCGACGACACCTTCACGCTCAGCGTCCCAACTCTTGCCACCACGCTCAAACAAGGCGAAACGAAAACGGCGTCGATCGGCATCAAGCGAGGCAAAAACTTCGACGGCGACGTTACCATCAAATTCGCGGAAACGCCCAAGGGGCTGGCCATTGACCCTACCAGTCCGGTCATCAAGCACGGTGACACCGAAGCGAAAATCACCTTGAAGGCTGCCGAAGACGCCGCCTTGGGTGACTTCACCATCAAGCTCACGGGGCACCCCACCAAGGGCGCCGACGCCGCCAACGAATTCAAGGTCACCGTGCAAAAAAAATAGGGGCAGCGCGCACACCAGCGCTGACATCCTGGAAAGGAGACGCATCATGTGGCTATTGAACCAAACTTCCTCGGCAGCTCGAACAGCACTGGTTTACATCACCGTGGGAGCGTTGATGGTGATTTGGACCGGCGTCTGGTTTCTTTACCTGCGGAATAATCCGCCAAACTCGAGCGGCCTTTACTACTTGTGTGGGGGCTTGCTGATGACCGGCCTGACATTGATCGGGATCGGCCTGGGAGTGGGCCAGATCGGTCGGTCGGCCAGGCACGCGGATTTACCGGCCCAGGAAGTCGTGCCGGCGGTCACGGAAACGCAACCGGCCGCTCCCACTGTTGATTTGGTGACTCCTCCAAACGCGCCGGCGGCCGTGGTCGTCCCGGCTGGCCAAGTTAAGGAACCGACAACTGTCGTTAGTCAGCCAGGAAGAGCCAGGATGGCATCTTGAACGGCGCCGTATTGAGATGAACGATTGCGCAAAAAACCAAGGGGGCGGTTTGGGTCTGCGGACCCAAATCGCCCCCGCGGTGTTTAATGTGCCTGGGACCTCTCACATCTCTTTCGCACAAGGAGCATCCATGCGCCTCCAACGAAAGTTGGCCGTCCTGGCCGCGCTCACTTTGGCCTTCGCCGGCGTGTCGTCGGCCGACGCCGCTTGCTGTTACTTTTCGGCCAAGAACAGCGACGTTTTGCAACCGGGTCAAAAAGTGTTCATCACCTGGGACCCTGACAAGAAAGACGAAACCTTTACCGTGCAGCCGAAGTTCGAAGGCAACGCCCTGGACTTTGGTATGGTCATCCCCACGCCCACGCAGCCCAAGCTGCACGAAATGCCCAAGGATTTCTTCAAGAACCTGGCGGTGTACTCCATTCTGACGGCGCGCGAGTTCCCGCGTTCCAAGCTGCTGCCCAAAGCAAAAGCACTCAAAGGCGACCCTGCCGCCAAAAAAGGCGGCGCTGCCAAAAAAGGTGCTGGCGGCGGCGGAGACCCGCTCGACTTCGGCGACACCAAACCGCCGCCTGTCGTCATTCTGGAGGAAGGCGTCGTCGGTTCGCTGGATTACAAGATCATCACCGCCGAACGTGCCGACGATCTTTACAAGTGGCTCAAGGACAACAAGTACAGCTACTCCGGCGACGAGGCGACGCTCAACTTCTACGTCCAACAAAAGTGGATCTTCACGGTCATGAAGATCGACACCATGCAAATGAAGAAAGAGCAAAACGGCCAATACGTCGGCGACGTGACGCCGACGCGTTTCAAATTCACCTCGGACAAGCTTGTTTACCCGCTGAAGATCACGCAGATTTCAGTCAAAGACAAGACCGAGGCACTCTTCTATGTGCAAGCGCCTTACAAGGTGGATCTCAAGGGCGACATGAGCTATCAACTCAATTGGATTCCCTTGCTGGAATCGTCAGGCAAAAAACCGGGGAAATCGGTGGGCAGCAAAAAAGGCATGGTGCCGCCGGCGTCCAAGAATCTGCCGGGTCGCGGCACGGAATGGCTCCAGGCGATTCAAGACCAGATTCCCAGCATCTACGCCCGCAACGCACAGCTTGAGTACAACTACGTGCCGGGCCAGCGCCCCGTCCCCAACGCCAAGGGCCATACACCCACGACGATGGAATGGGCGCGGAAGCTGTCCGAGGATGACGTTGCCATGCTGCAAGGCAAAGCGCCCTTCTGCGAAAAAGTGCCCGACGTCGATGAGGGTTTTACCCAGGCCGATTTGCAAGATCCGCAAAAAGCGGCAGCGGTCACCGCCGTCATCCGCGATCGCCTGACGAAAGCATTGCAGGAGCATCCCACAGGCTACCGTGTGCGCTATGTGCCGGAAGAGGACATTCGAGCGCTCAAGAGTTTGATCGGACATTTGCAGGCCGGTTTGTGGATTACCAAGTTCCGCAAGGTTTTCTGTCGCGATGAGATGAACGCCGACCTTTTGCTAGTGGCGGCCCGGCTGGGCGATCAGGACGATTTCTCGGAATACACCGAGATTCTTCCCACGTCGCCTCCTTGAGACGGGTGCGGGCTGGCATAGACTAACCGGGACGGTTTGGGTTAGCGAACCCAAACCGTCCCGGCGGTGTTTAATGGTCCTATGAACTCTCCACCATGTCTTTCGTAAAAGGAGCGCCAATGCACCTCCATCGAAAATTGGCCGTCCTGGCCGCGCTCGCGGCCGGATGGGCCTGCGCGCCATCGGCCGACGCCGCGTGCTGCTATTTCTCGGCCAAGAACAGCGACATCTTACAGCCGGCCCAGAAGGTGTTTATCACCTGGGATCCCGAAAAAAACGTCGAGACTTTCACCGTCCAACCCAAGTTTGAGGGCAACGCCCTGGACTTCGGCATGGTAATCCCGACGCCGTCCCAGCCGAAGTTGCACGAGATGCCCAAGGATTTCTTCAAGAACCTGGCGGTTTACTCGATCTTGATGCAGCGCGAGTTTCCGCGTTCCAAGTTGCTGCCGGTGCAGAAACTCGCCGGTGGCGGCGGTAAAAAAGGCGGCGCCGGCAAGGGCGCCAAAGGCGCCTTTGATGCCCTACCTGAGCAAGGCGGGGTCAAGCCGCCGCCAGTCGTTATTTTGGAAGAAGGCGTCGTCGGCTCGCTCGATTACAAGATCATCTCCGCCGAACGCGCCGATGACCTGTTCCAATGGCTCAAGGACAACAAGTATAGCTACGCCGGCGACGAGGCGACGCTCAACTTCTATGTGCAAAAGAAATGGCTCTTCACGGTGATGAAGATCGACACCATGCAGATGAAGAAAAACAAGGATGGCTCCTACGCGGGTGAAGTGACGCCGACGCGGTTTCAATTTGCGAGCGAAAAATTGATCTATCCGCTCAAGATCACGCAAATCTCGGTGAAAGATAAGACTGAGGCGCTGTTCTACGTCCAGGCGCCCCACAAGACCGATCTCCAAGGCGAGATGTCGTATCAGTACAC
>DASRAT010000169.1:0-5451 GCA_035638015.1 Gemmataceae bacterium
CTCCGGCGGACCTCTGGTTAGCCTTGACGGCAAAGTCGTCGGCATTTGCGCCGCGATCAAAAGCAAAAATGGCGGCTTCCAGGGAGTGGGCCTGGCCATCGCCAGCAACATTTGCAAGACCGTGGTGACGGGCCTGGTGAATGAAGGTGTCGTCAAGCGCGGCTACCTGGGCGTGCACGTCCGCGAACTGACACCGGCGCTGGCCGCCGAACTCAAGCAACAGGGCGTCGTCATCGGCGAAGTTTACGACAAGACACCTGCGGCCAAGGCGGGTTTGAAAGTTGGTGACGTCATTACGTCCTTCGCCGGCAAGACCGCGACCGACACCAAATCGTTGCAAAACATCGTAACGAGTTTGCCGCTCAACAAGCCGGTGCAAATGACGATCATTCGCAACGGCAAGTCGATGACCGTGACGGTCACGATAGAGGAGCTGCCCGGCGATTACGGCGGCGAACCCGAGCCCGAGCCGCAGGCCCAGGGAATGGCGCCGCGCCGCGAAGATGTTGCCGTTTGCGGCTTGGCCAGAGTGTAATAAGCATCGCGAACGAGTGCGAGCTTGTCCGCCCAGCGAAATTCGCGGCCGACGCGCTGTTGTCCCACCATGCCGAGACGCTGACGCAGGCCGGCGTCCATTACCAATCGGCGAATGTCGCCGCTCAACGCCGTGATGTCGCCGCAAGGCGACAACAGCCCGTCTTGCCCATCGCGCACCACATCCGCGATTCCGCCAGCGCGATAAGCGACATTCGGAACGCCGTTGGCCCACGCTTCCAACAGCACCAAACCGAACGAATCCGATCGGCTCGGCAGTGCAAATACGTCGATGCTGGCAAAAAAGTCGCGTTTTTGCGAGGCGCTCAATGGCCCGAGACGAATGACGGTGTCTGCAAGTCCATAGCCTTGCCAAAAACGCCGGAACGATGGCATTTCGGGACCGGCCAGCACAACGCGAAATGCCAAACCCTGCCGGTGCAACTTTTCTGTCGCGCGTAAAAGGTCAATGGTCCCTTTCTCCTCGCTGTTGTTGGCGAGGTGTCCAATGACGACTTCGCTGGACACGCCCCATGCTTGCCGTGTTTGTTGGCGGTTGCCCCCGGTGCATTCTTTGGCTTCGACACCAAGGCCCTGACGGACAATGCGCTTGGGATCAACACCGCAGCCTACTAACGCTGCTTGCTCGCTCGTTGTCTGGGCGAATACACAGTCTGCATTTTTCGCCAACGACATCATGGCGGGCGAAGTATAAACACGTCGTGTCGGATCTCTTGGCTGAAGCGGATCGCCAAGGTGCAGAAATGGCGTCAGGAAAAACGGCACACGCAGCCGCCGCGCCAATTTTTGGGCGCAAAGAATTGGAAAGGCATAGGGAAACGCGGTGGCGTGCACAACATCAAACACGTCGCCGGTGGTCCGCCACATGCCCCAAGCAAACGGATTGCACGGCACGGTCAGGCATTGCCAAGCGCGATGCGGAACCAACGAAAGCGGTTTCAGCACCCAGCGCCGTCCTCGAAAGCGGTGCGACATGGCATAACGCCGAACCTCCACGCCGTCGATCAAGTCGGCGCCTGGCGACAATGTCCCGGCGCTGGGTGACCAAAACGATTCCAGGGCCTCGGCGTTGGTGGTCAACACGGTGACTTGATCGCCATGACTGACAAGAAACCGGCTGAGGCGGGCAAAATAAGCTTCCGAGCCGCCCAGCGCGGGCGGATAGCGTTGCACAAAATGAGCGACTCGAAGCGACATCCCTGTCACGTCCCCGGCACCGATACTTTCATCACCGTCGGCATTGTCGCTAAAATCCGCTCCCATGAACAGACGGGAAATGCCAAGGACCGCTGATTCCGTGCTTGGCAGGCCGCTTCCGTCAATGTTAGGATGGAGCCTGTTACGGATATATACTTGTCATTTGATGGTGCCGAACAATCGCCCACGAGGCTCCAAGCTGAACATGCGCGCCCAACTGCTGCCCCTGGAAAAAGGCGCCGCCATCGACATTGTCAAGGACATGACAATCATTGGCCGCAAGGAGGAGTGCGACTTGCGCATCGACCACAAAAGCATTTCCAAAATCCACTGCGTGATTGTGAAAACCGACGGCTTGCTGCTGCTCCGCGATCTGGGTAGCACCAACGGCACGCGCGTCAACGGCCAGCGCGTCCGCCGGGCGGCGCTTTTGCCCAATGATCAGGTGGCGTTTGCCAATTTCAAGTTCCGTGTGGCTTTCGGGCCGGACGAGTCGTTCGCGGCCCCCGCTGCCGAACACACGCAGCAGCTCGACGCCGATGATATGGCGGTTTCGGCTGGTAAAGGGGCCGCGGCCAAGGATGACGACGATAGCTCTTTGGAATTGCCAGTCTTGCCCGTCCAGATCAATCCGCTGCCTGATGTTTATCCCAGTGACGGCAGGGCACGGCCGGCGCGCTAAACAACGTCATCACTTCGGCTCCTTGGGCATGGCGCGTGGTATGAGTTGTTGCAACACCACGGGATTGATGCCGTCCTCAATTACTTTCAAACTGCCGTCAGCCATGAGGAATTGACAAATGCCCTTGTGCCAGCTGCCGAAGTTGAGTTGAGAAGAGTCACGGGGGTCTTTGGCGAGTGCATGGTCCTTGTCCACAATGCGGGCAAACGAAGCGGGATGATCTCCATTGTAAAGAGAGCCGTCGCCAAACTTGACCTGGCCGAAATCGCCGGGACGGACGTGCTTTTCTCCCAGTAGAATCGTGACTGCCAGGCCACGGCCGGGACCGTACTCCAACATTTGCAGAGTGGTTCGCGATTTCCAGCGAATGATCTTGTCGCCTTGCTTTTCTAACACTTCCCCAACAATCAATGCGCCATCGGCATCAGGCGATGTCCAGAGGTTGGTCACGTTGTCGCTGGTGGGGGCGCAGCCGTAATCACCCAGGGCGCCGGCGAAGTTTGCCAGCAAGCCATCTGTCGGCGGCACATCGCCGCTCGTGCTCAGTTGCCCTGGAACACGCCGCGCAGGACAATAAAAAACCGCCACTTGCCCAGCCCGCACTTCCGCCGTTTGGTCGTAATAGGACAGATTGAGGTCCCATCCTTTGAGCGCCTTGCCTTGATCTTGCTGGAGAAAAGGCGCAATTTGCACCGCCCAGGTCGCATACCCCGGAGCGATGCAGCTGGCTGGCAATGATTTGTGCTGCTCGTGATAAGCCTGAATGGTTTCGCCCATGCGATGGATGTTCATGCCGCATTCAACACGCTGCGAGGGGCCACGGACAGTCTGCAACAGGACCGCCACAATGCCGAGCGCCGTGAGAATCACGACGATCACAACCACCACCTCTATGCGGGTCCAAGCTCGGCGCCGCGGCATGTCCACCTCGCAACCCAATGAGCTCGCTTCGCGACGCAGTTCAACCGGCCTCTTGTTCAGGCGGCGTCGGTTCCAGGATCAGCCGATTGAAGGCAAACTGGCCCAATTTCCAAATGACGGCAATGACAATCAGCGTCGTCCAAATGTAAATCGGCTCATTGAACAAGAGCGAGAGCACAGTCGAATTGGTGCCTTTGGCATCGGCACCGAACCACAGGATGAAGCAGATTTGCTGCAAAACCAGGTAAAAGATCCCTATCACGGCGCCAATGCCAGGCCAAAGCCAGGCGGCCTTGTCCACGCCGGTTTGATGAACTACCTTCTTCGTCTTGCCTAGCGTCCGCGTCTGCGTGTTGTAGCCGCAATAGAGGCAAATGATCGCGTCTTCGCTCGCCATTTCGTTGGCGCAATTGGGGCACCGGGCCTTGATGCTGATGTCCGTGACGCCGTAGGGATTCTTGTCTTGCTCGCCTTCGGCGGATTTGGCCTTCGGTTTGGCCCTGGCAATGGGCGGCGCATCGTCGCTGACAAACTCCTCCACGACAAAGGCGACGCCGCACAAGGGACAACGAATGCGCGTATCGATGACGTCGTCGCTGCTGCGAAAAGTTTGAGAACATTTGGGACAGGCAATGGTCGCAATCGCCATGACAGGAGTCAGGGGTAAGGGGCCTGGGGTCGGAAAACGCTTTGTTCTGCCTTCTCATAATATACAAAAAAGCGATTTGCCGCCTGACCTTTCCCCTCTGTCTCGCGTTGGCATGCTCCATATATCATTCCCACGGGCATCATCGCGGCGCCCTGACCCCTGACCCCTGACCCCTGACCCCTGACCCTTATAGTGTTGTTAACCGAACCTCGTGTGTTGATTGGCATCGCCACTTACAAGGAACGGGAGAACCTCGCGCCCCTGGTGCAAGAGATCCATCAGTTCTTGCCGCAAATCGACATCCTCATCACCGACGACAATTCGCCCGACGGCACCGGCGAACTCGCGGATCAGCTCGCAGCGGCTGATCCGCGGATTCACGTCAACCACCGCTCGGGCAAACTCGGCCTTGGCACCGCCATCCTTGCTGGCATGCGTTATGCCATGGAGCATGATTACGATTGTTTCATGAGCATGGACGCCGATTTCAGCCATCATCCGCGTTATTTGCCGGCCATGGTCGCGGGCATGAAGGACCATGACATCATGATCGGCTCGCGCTACGTTCCCGGCGGAGGCACCGCTCACTGGCCGCTGTCACGGCAGCTGATGAGCGGCGGCGTAAATCTCCTGGTTCGCTTCTTGATGCGCATCCCCGCCCGCGACACCAGCGGCGGTTTTCGCTGCTACCGTGTCGCCAAGCTGCGCGAAACCGACCTGGACCATCTGCTGTCCCACGGTTATTCTTTTCAGGAAGAGGTGCTCTACCGCTGCCGCCAGGCCGGCTGCACCATCGGCGAGACGCCGATTATTTTCGAGGATCGCCGCGCCGGCACATCCAAGGTCGATCCCCGCGAGGCGGCCCGGTCGCTACTGATCATCGTGGGACTGGGTTTGCAAGCGATGTTCGGTTTCGGTCAATCGCACTCAACTCCAAGGAAGCACTAACATGAAGCGAGAATCAGAAACAGTGATCCGTTACGGTCGCGGCTCGACCATGCTTGGCGACGCCGTGGTGTTCGTCACAGGCAATGGCGTGTGCGCCCTGCGTTTGCTGGGCCGCCAGACATTGACTCAACTCGTTGACGAAATGCAACAGCGCCATCCCAACGCGGACGTGGTTGAGGACCAAACCGCGGCCCGGCAAGCGTTCAAGCAAGTGGACGGTTGGCTGGCGGGCAAAATCAAATCCCGTGAACTGTCGCTCGATTTGCGCGGGACACCGTTTCAGATGCAAGTCTGGAAAGAAATGCTGCGCGTGCCGCACGGCAAGACGTGCTCTTACACCGAACTGGCCCGACGCGTCGGTAAACCGCGAGCGGTGCGAGCGGTGGCCAGCGCTTGCGCTCGCAACCCCGTGGGGCTGTTGGTGCCGTGCCACCGCATCGTGCGCCAGGATGGCACCCTGGGTGGTTATTACTGGGGGTTGGATAAGAAGGAAAAACTG
>DASRAT010000170.1:0-14710 GCA_035638015.1 Gemmataceae bacterium
GCTGCCAGGAATGCCATCGTCCCAACGAGGTCGGGCCGTTTTCGCTGATGACCTATCGCCAGGCGGTGAACTGGGCTAGCGACATCAAGGAATACACGCAAAAGCGCGTCATGCCGCCCTGGAAAATCAGCGAAAGCGTTCCCTTTCACAACGACCGCCGCCTTAGCGACAAGGAGATCGCCACCCTGGCCGCGTGGGCCGATGGTGGCACGCCCGCGGGCGAATCCAAAGACGCTCCGGCGCCGGTCAAATTCAACGATGGCTGGCGTCTGGGACCTCCGGACCTGGTTCTGACCATGTCCGATTTCTACCAACTCGGGCCCACCGGCCGCGATCAGTTCCAGTGCTTCGTAATGCCGACCAACTTGACCGAAGATCAATTCGTCGAGGCAATTGACATTCGAGCCGGCAATGCCCGGATTGCCCACCATGCGATCCTATCCATCGACACCTCCGGCCGGGGCCGCAGCCTGGAAAAACAGCAGCAGGACAAGCCGCTGCCGCCCGAAAATCCCCTGGACAAGGGACCGGGTTTCACCAGCAGCATGCCTGTTGTCGGCGTCGGCGGCGGCATTCTCGACACCTGGGTGCCAGGCCAACAACCGCACGTCCTGCCGCCCGGAACCGGCATCAAGCTGGCCAAGGGTTCGGATGTCGTCATGCAGATGCACTACCACCGCGACGGCCGTCTCGAAAAGGACAAGACTAGCATCGGCCTTTATTTCGCGAAGAAAAAAGTGGAGCGCTCCTACGCCAACGGCTTCATTTTCGCCTCGTTCACCGAGATACCCGCCGGCAATGACCGCTTCGTCGTCCAGGGCTTTGCCAACGTCCAGGCGGACCTGACCCTGTACCAGATCATGCCGCACATGCACATGGTCGGCAAGGAATTCAAGGTGGAGATCACGCCGCCCGGCGGCAAGAAAACCGTACTGCTGCACATCAAGGATTGGGATTTCAACTGGCAAGAGACCTATGCTTTCAAGGAACCGCTGAAGCTCAAGACGGGCACCAGGCTCGACCTCGAAGGGATTTATGACAACAGCGCCAAAAACCCCAACAATCCGTTTAGTCCCCCGCGAAAAGTGACCCTGGGCGAGGAAAGCTTCAACGAGATGTGCCTCGCCATCGTCGGCGGCGTCACGGAGCGCAACACGAGGATCCTGCCAATGTTCGGGACGCCATTTCCGATTGGAATTCTGGGGGGGAAGAAATGACGCGGCGCCGATCCGCGGAGCGATTCTGGCCGCGGATAGACCCGCTTTTTCCCTACGCTATCGGTTGACTAGCTGATCGTAAATCCAGCGGTATGTTTTTTCCATGCCCTCATGGAGCTTGACTTCCGGTTGCCAATGCAGCAGTTCTTTGATCAGCGTGTTGTCACTGTTGCGGCCGTTGACGCCACTGGGAGCATCCGGCAAATATCGGCGCCTTAGCTTGACGGAGGCAATCTCTTCGACGATGTCAACCAGCTGGTTAATGCTGACCAGTTCTTCGGAGCCGACGTTGAGCGGCTCGGTGACATCGCTGTGCATCAGTTTCTGGGTGCCCTGCAGGCAATCGCTGATGTACATGAATGACCGCGTTTGTTCGCCGCTGCCCCAGATATCGATGACATGATTGCCTGACAACTTGGCCTGGATAACCTTCCGGCAAATCGCGGCGGGAGCCTTTTCCCGCCCGCCGTCGTAGGGGCCAAAGGGCCCATAGACATTGTGGTAACGCGCCACGCGGATCGGTATGGCGAAATCCTCCAGGAAATGGCGGCACATGCGCTCGGAAAACAGTTTTTCCCAACCGTAGCCGTCTTCCGGCATCGCAGGATACGCGTCGGACTCCCTCAAGGGCGTCGCCGGTGAGGACTGCTGTTTCGCGCCATTATAGACGCACGCGCTGGAAGCAAAGAAATAGCGCCGTACGCCGCCTTGCTGCCTCATCGCTTCCAGCAAATGCGTGTTGATCAGCACATTGAGCATGCACAGGGCTTTGTTTTTTTCGATAAAGCCCATGCCGCCCATTTCGGCCGCAAAATTATAAACCACTGCCGCGCCGGCGATCGCCCTGTGGCAGGCTTCCAGCTGATAGAGATTGAGTTGCACATTGTCAGCCTCCGGGAAAGCATGATACCAATCCTCGATGGGTTTGATATCAACGCTGCGGACGCGAGTATGGCCATTGTGCAGCAAGTCACCGACCAAGTGACCGCCGATGAAGCCGCCGCCGCCGCAAACTACAATCAGCTCGTTGGTGTTCATTGGGCCTGGCACTCCACGGAAGCGGGCCCCACGCCGAGCTCAATAATGTTCGCAACCGATTCCAACTCTCCGCGGTCAAGTATGCGCCAGCAGTCAATGACGGTGGGCTTGCTTTTCGGCCGGCGCAGGTCCTCGCGAGTCAGCATTGAAAACTCGCTCCAGGCGACGCTCACCACCAGCACGTCGGCCTGCTTGGCACAAGCGGCGGCGCTGGTCGCATACGAAACGCTCGGCCCCAGCACTCGACGAGCCTCGTCCATTGCCGCGGGATCATAGGCGATGACGGGGATTCCCGATTTGCGTAGAAGGCTCGCAAGGCAAAGGCCCACCGAGGCTTCGCAAACGCCGGTGTTGGGTTTATACGACAACCCCAACACGCCCACCGTTCCGCCTGACGGCAAATTAGCCAAGACCAACTCGGCGAGCCTTTCAACCTGCTCCCGATTCACCTGGTCCGTCGCCTCCGCCAACTGCGTTCCGACTCCGAGCCGGGCCCCTAGAGCGGCAAATGCGGCATTGTCGCGCGGGAAACACGGACCGCCATAACTGACGGCGCCTTTGAGGTATTTGGGTCCAATCCGGCTGTCCAGTCCGAGGGTGGATGCAATGATGTCTGCGTCGGCGCCTGCAAGCCGCTCACATATCCGCGACAGCATGTTGGCATAGGAAATCTTCATCGTCACAAATGTGTTGACGGCAAGCTTGGTGATCTCGGCATTGACAAAATTCATTCGCGCAATCCTTGGCTGGTCACAGCAAACGCTCCGATGAATCTGCGCGAGCAGCTCGCCCGCCCGCGGATCCGATTCGCCAATCAAAATGAAATCAGGATGCAGCATGTTGTGAATAACCGAACCAAGGGCTACAAATCCAGGATTGTAGCAGAGACCGAATTCTTCCCCACAGCGCTTGCCCGCTATCTTTTCCAGTGTCGGACGCACCTGAGTGCCTGTATCGCCCGGCATCACGGTGCTAACCAACACGACAAGATGATAGCCGGTCTTTTCCTTAAGCGCCGTGGCCAGCGATTCTACCGCTGCCAATACGTAACGAAGTGAGAACCCTCCTTCTGGCTCGCTCGGTGTCGGCACGATGATGAACGTGACCTCCGTATGCTCAATCGCCTGGTCAAGATTCGTGAGCGCAAAAAGATTGCCCAGCGACGCAGTGATGAGTTCGTCCAAACCCGTTTCCGAGACCGGTGCTTTGCCGTGGTGGACGGCATCAACGAATGCTTTATTGGTGTCAACTCCAACAACAGTATGCCCCTTGGAGGCCAGAACCGCAGCCCAAGGCGCACCTAGCTTTCCTAAGCCGACGACCGAAATCTTCATGCCGAAGTCCTGCTTTGCACTGGCGACGCCAATTCACATGCTAAAGACCCATGGGGTCAAGGAAAAATGTCTGCGAATGGGGGAGGAAGATCTCGCTGGAGCGGTCACAGTTCCGCACTGGCAGGCAAAAAAACGCGCTAAAAAACCAGTTTTGAGTTTTTCATGACAAAACAGTTACTCATGGCAATGCACCCGAACAAGTACGCAACGTCCCACCGAACTGGAAGGCCCCGAAGAACAATGCTGCACGCCAGGTAGCTGCTCAAACGCACATCTGACTCGGCTGTGTACCCGGATTCCTCAACCAGGCATTGCGCGATATTCTTCGAGATGCCTAGAATATCATCATACTTGAAGCTGCCGCCGATGGCGATGCGCGGCAGGAACAATCTGCCATGCTTCTCGGGACAGACCATTTTGGTTGCAGTATCTTGCGTCAACAGCGTAAACGGATTCTTGGGCCGGACGAAATCGTAATGCCAGATTGGAAAGGCGGCAGCAAGATTAATTGGAACAAGGCCCTTTTCGGCAGCGCGAAAAGCAATGGCATTGTCGCAGCCGGGGCAGTTGCCAATGGGAAAGTCCGATAACGGCAACTCAGGAACTGGCGTCTGAAACACCCAGGCATCTTGGCAATTCATGTACTGGTATTTTTCAAGGTGCTCATTGAATGCGGTGGTGCGGTTTTCCGGGTTGTATTCGAGCCGTGACAGGCACAGGAAGTGATTGGGATATTGCTGAAAATGTGCCTCGACCGCGGCATGCTCAAACCGAATCATGATGTCCAGATTGATGAGCGCCACAATGGAGCCTGATTGCAGATTCTCATTGGCCCATTTCAGCGCGTGCGCATAGGTCAACCTCTCCGGATATTCGATGCACCGTCTGGCTGTCTTGCGAATATCTTCAGGGACTGGTTGTTCCTCAAACAAGATCACCTGATGCCCATTTTTGATATTCTCCCGGATGCAGAATTCAAATTCCGCAGCCCGCGCAGGATCACTATGGGAGAAATACTGGCAAATGACGAACATATCACGCTCTTGCCTGTTCGCGCGCGGTTAACTTGAGAAAAAACCGAATTAGGGGACATCATCCCCGCTTAGTTCTTTTTCGGCGCTGGCTCAGCGTTCTGCGCCGGAATCCCAAAAATCGCCTCAATGCTATTGGGATGATCGAACATGCCCTTGCCGTCATGCTCGATGCCGGGCGCCTCGACGATCCGCCAGTGGAATGTCCACCCCTTTTCCTTGGCCAACGCTTGGCCGAACTTGAAGCAGTTCTTGCCGCGCTCGTAACGATTGGGGCCTTGCGCCATGGCGGTCACGCCCATCGGCAACTGGGCTTTGCCCTTGTCTGCCGTGCCGACGTAGATGGTCAGCGGTTGGGCCAGGTAGAGCCGAATGGCGTCGTCGTCGCTGATTTCCTTGGGCAGTTCGCCGAAGCCGTAGGGATAGGGCATGTCGCGGGTGGGAAAGAGGTGAGCACCGGGATTGGCGGCAATGATGCGGACTGCCCCCGGCGAGACAAAGCCGGAGATGCGCGACAGGAACTGTCCTCCGGCGGAGTGGCCGATGAAGTAATAGGGCATCTTCGGCCGGCCTTCTAAACGCCGTACTTCGGCCGCGATCTTGGGCGTCATGTTGCCGGTCCATTCCTCGGGGGGCTGGAGTTTGCCTTTTTTGAGCAGGCCGCCGTTGTGATAGAGGTCGCTGGGGAACTGTTTGTTGTCGAACAGCGGCGCGACGATAAGCGCCCCGAAGCGCTCGGCCATGCCTTTGCCGAAATCGCGGTACTCATCGGCGTTGCGATTGGTGCCGTGGAAGATGACAATCAGCGGACCGTCCTTGTACTTCGCCGGCTTGTACGTGAACACATCGAGCTTGCGCGAGCCGACATCGACCACGATTTTGCTGGAACCGACGGGGATCGGCGTGGTGGGCTGCGACTGAGGAAGAGCCAAAACGAGCGAAAGAATCAGGCTGGCTTTCATGTAGCGGTTCTCCTTGGATTTGCCCCTGTGGGGCGGCTACGACTTCTTGTCATACTTGGCGTAAGCCTTTTCCTCAATGATTTTCGAGCCTAGCAGATCATTGATCGCGCGTTTCAGCGCGGCGCGTTTGTCATTCTGTTTGTAAACCGAGCGAGCCAATTCGATAAACTTCGGGCCGAAATCGCCATCGCGTTCGCACAGGCGGATGTCATCCTCGATGACCCACAGCGCCTCGTTTACGGCTCGCAGGTCCGCGATGAGTTGATCGAGCGTTTCCGAGGCGGCAACGGCCACGTTGCGCGCTGTTTCCAAGGTGGCCAGCTCCACCTGGACATTGCGGAGTTTTTCGGGCTGCGTGAGGCGAGCGCGTTTGATCTGAAGGATGGTGATTTTATCTAGAAGTTCGCCCGGTGCGATTTCGACCATGATCGGTTTCATTTCGAATTTCCTTTCACCAGCTCATTCAATTCAGCGGCCATCCGTTGAAAGACCCCGTCCCAGTCGCCGCGGCGGGTCTGACGGAAAAGCCGCATGGTAGGATACCAGGGAGTATCCGGTCGATGCAACAACCAACGCCAGTCGGGCACAAACGGCAATGCGACCCAGACCGGCAGACCCAAGGCGCCGGCCAAATGAGCCACTGACGTGTCGCTCGAAATCACCAGATCCAGGCTCTTCATAATCGCGGCGGTGTCCACGAAGGAACGATTGGCGGCGTCGAGCTGATCGCCTATATCAACGACTGAAAAATCGCCGTTCAGAGATTGCAACTGATCGGTGCCGGGGCCTTTTTGAAGGCTAATCAGTTGCACGCCGGGCACCGCGGCCAGCGGCGCGAAACACTTGAGAGGCATCGAACGCAAATTGTCATCCAAGAAAGTTGGATTGCCTTGCCAGGCAATGCCAACCTTGAACGTGTTAGTAGGGTGGGTGGAGTCTTCGGAACCCACCAATTCGTCACGGTGGGTTCCGAAGACTCCACCCACCCTACAGTGGACTTTCAGCTTACGACGCCATTGCTCCACGAGGCCAGGATCGGTTTTCAAATACGGAATGCTCGCCGGCACGTTGCTGGGCGTGGTGCGAAAGATCGCGGGCAGGCTGAGCAATGGCATGTAAACATCAAACGGCGGCAGCTCTGCGCCGCGCGGAAACAGTTGGTCAACTCCCGGTACGCCGGCCAAAAGATGCGTCAACACTGGGTCGCACTGCAAGAGCACTCGGCCGCCGCGCTCTTTCACCAGGGCCGCATAGCGAACGAAATGGATGGCATCGCCCAGACCCTGCTCCGCCTCCAGCAGAATTGTCCTTCCAGTCAACGCCGAGCCGTCCCAGCGTGGCTGGTGAAAGCCGTAGCCGGGCATTTTCGGGGTTTTCCAGCGCCATTCATACTCGGGCCAACCTTCCGTCCAACGCCCCAATAGCAGCCACAACCCCGCGCGATGAAAATGCAAATTCACATGGTCCGGATGCAGTTTCAGCGCCTTCTCGTAAGTGGCCAGCGCTTCGTCAAAGCGGCCTTCGAGCTCGTGGATCGTGCCGAGATTGGTGATGGCGTCCGCGTAGTCAGGTTTCAGATGCAAAGCCTGCTTATAGGAGCGGATGGCCTCGTCGAGTTTGCCCTGCCGCTTGAGCGTAATGGCAAGATTGTTGTGAGCCTCCGGCAAATCGGGGCTGAGCCGGATGGCCTCGCGAAAATGACGGACCGCTTCGTCGAAATTGCCTTGCTGGTGAAACACGTTTGCAAGGTTATAGTTCGCTTCCGCGGAGCCAGGCTCCAGCTGCAACACGCGCTGATATTGGGTCTTGGCCGCGTCGAAGTTTTGCTGCAAAAAGAGCACATTAGCCAGCTCGTTGTGGACCTCGGCATTATTGGGGCGCAGCTCCAGCGAGCGCTCCAGGGAGACCACGGCCTCGGCGAGCATGCCCTGCTGGGCGAGCGCGACGCCGGCGCGAAAGCAGGCTTGGGCTTCACTTAGCATGGCTTTGAGCTAACGATTGGAGTTGGGTGGTCATTTGTTGGAACACGTCGTCCCAATCGCCAAGCCGCTTTTGGCGGAAAAGACGCATGGTGGGATACCAGGGAGTGTCCGCGCGCTCCAGCAACCAACGCCAATCCGGCGTCACGCTCAAGGCGACCCAGACGGGTACGCCCAGGGCGCCGGCCAAATGGGCGGTCGCGGTGTCGCAAGCGATCACCAGGTCGAGATTTTTCATGACCGCCGCGGTGTCCATAAAAGGGCCCGCGGTTGCGTCCAGGCGGTAGCCAAGGTCCTGCACGGAGAACTGCGTTCCCAGCGCAGCTAACTGCTCGGCGCCCGGCCCTTTCTGCAAACTGATCAGCTGGACGCCTTTGATTTTTGCAAGGGGTGCGAATTTGGCCAACGGGAAGGACCTGAAATGATTGGCGGCATGGCTGGGACTGCCGTGCCAGGCGATGCCAACTTTTAGTCCCTTCACCGACGACAGTTCGCCGCGCCATTGGGACACCAGTTGTGCATTGCCATGAAGGTAAGGAATCGTCGCCGGGATAGTGGTTGGCGTGGTGTGAAAAATGCCGGCCAGGCTAACCAGTGGAGCATAAACGTCAAAAGGCGGGATCGGAGATCCACGGGTCACCAAGGAGTCTATTCCTTGAACGCCCGTCAAGAGTCGCACCAACGATGGCTCGCATTGAAGAATGACTTTGCCGCCGCGCTCTTTGACCAATGGAGCGTAGCGAATGAAATGGAGCGTATCGCCCAGGCCTTGTTCCGCCTGGAGCAAGATTGTGCGACCGGCCAACTCCGAGCCGTCCCAGCGCGGCTGCGGCAGGGCATGGGCTGCGAAAGTCTTGGTCCGCCAGCGCCACTCATATTCAACCCAACCCTTTTCCCATTGGCCTTGCAGCAGCAAGATGACGGCCCGATTGAGGTGCGCATCAGCATGGTGAGGATTGAGTCGTAGCGCTTGCTCAAAATAAATCATGGCTTCGCTCAAGTGGCCTTGAATCGTGAGCACCGCCCCCAGGCCGCCGAGAGCGTCAACCAGATTTGGCGCCAGATCGAGCGCTTTGCGATAGCAAGCCGCGGATTCGTCAAGGCGGCCCTGCTTCATGCGCACGATGCCGAGATTGACATGCGAATCGACATGATCGGGTTTCGCCTTCACCGCTTGCTCGAAACTGGTCGCGGCTTCCTCCAGCCGGTTCATCTCCATGAGGGCCACGCCTAGGTTATTCTGGGCTTTGACGTGGCCCGGCGCCAGCTGCAAGGCTTGCCGATAACAGGCCACCGCTTCGTCACGTTTAAGTTCCCTTTGCAAACAAACACCCAGGCCGATGTGGGCCTCCACAAGCTCCGGCCGGGTCCGCAATACCTGTTGAAAATGCAAAGCCGCTTCGCCATAGCGCTGGAGGTGAATGAGCACCACGGCCAGATTGTTGCGGGCGTCCGTGTCGTCGGGTTGGAGCTGGACCGCTTTTTGAAACTCGAGCCTGGCATCAGCGAGCCGGCCCTGCTGAACCAGGGCCAGACCGCGATCTTTGGCTTGCTGAGCGAACTGCGCTGTCACTGGAACATCCTTCCTTACTTGGCGCCGCGCGGCGTCAGTTTTGTTAACTCGGTAGCCATGCGCGCAAAGACCTCGGTCCAATCGCCGCAATTGAGGTGGAGGAACTTCGCCAGCGGCGGCGGCGAATCCATATGGGCAAAGACCTCGGCCCACGCCCGCGGGCTTTTCTGGCGGAACAGGCGCATTGTGGGATACCACGGGCAGTCCTCGCGGTCAAGAAGCCAACGCCAATCCGGCAACATGGAAAGGGCCACCCACACGGGCACGCCCAGCGCGCCGGCCAAATGAGGCACTGACGTGTCAGACGAGATCACCAGGTCCAAGTTCATCATGATCGCGGCGGTGTCCATGAAAGGACCGTGCTCTTCGTCCAGACGGTCGCCCAGATCGAGTACCTTGAACTGGCCGTCAAGCTCAGACAATTGCTCGGCGCCACGGCCTTTTTGCAAGCTGATGAGCTGAACTCCCTCCACCTTGGCCAGCGCCGCGAAGAACGACAGCGACATGGAGCGCTGGCGATCATATTGAAACTCCCGGCTGCCTTGCCAGGCGATGCCAACTTTGAACCCCGGCACGTCCTTAAGCCGCTTGCGCCACAAGGCCACCAGATCCGCGTCGGCCTTCAAATAAGGGACGTCAGCCGGCACGTTTTTTAGTGTTGTGCGCAACAGGCCCGGCAAGCTCAGCAACTCGGCATGGACGTCAAAGGACGGCAGTTGAGCGCCTTGCGGGAATATTTCATCAATGCCCTTGGCATTGGCCAGCAGTTTTGCCAACGGCGGCTGGCACTCGACGATGACGCGACCGCCCTGCGCCTTGACCAGGGGGACGTAGCGGATGAACTGGATGGTGTCGCCCAGCCCCTGCTCGCTGTGGAGCAAGATGGTGCGGCCGCGGAGCATTGAGCCGTCCCAATACGGCTTGGGGAAATCGCGGCGAATAAAACCGGGCCGCGCCCAGCGCCATTCGTATTCGGGCCAACCGCGGTCGAAATCGCCCAGCAACAGCCACAGCAGCGAACGGCTCCAGCGCACCGCCGGATGCTCAGGCTCCAACCGAAAGGCTTGCTCGTAAAAAGCAGCCGCTTCGTCATACTCGCAGCGATGCTTGTGAACCGTGCCCAGGTTGCAATAAGCCTCCGTGAAATTGGGATTGAGCCGTAACGCCTGCTGGAACCTCTGGATGGCTTCCTCGGGCTGATCGTAGAGACTGTATGCCTTTCCCATGTTGTTGTGAGCCTGGGCGAATCCGGGGTCGAGCCGCACCGCCTGGTCAAAACACAACATCGCCTCATCAAAGTAGCCCATTTCCGTCAGCGCGACGCCCAAATTGTTTTGGGCATCCAGGTGGTGGGGCCTGAGCCGTATTACCTGCCGCAACAACGAAACCGCTTCGTCCCACCTGGCAAGCTTGAGTAGAACCAGGCCAAGGTTGTTGAGAGCCTCCACGTGTTCCGGCTCAAAATCCAAAACCTGTCGAAAGCAAGCCGCCGCCTCCTCCCAATGGCTCTGCTCCATGAGGGCAAGCCCCAGACTGTTTTGGGCGTCCACATGGTCCGGCCGGACCTCCAAGACTTGACGATACCACTGGATGGCCTCTTCGCGGCGGCCCAGGCTGTGGAACGCAAAGGCGAGGTTGTATTGGGCCTCGACATGGTCGGGGCGGCGCTTCAGTGTCTCCTGGCATTGAGCAATTGCGTCTGTGAATTGATTTTGAAAAACGTACAAGTTGGCCAAATTGAAATGGGCGTCGGCGTCCTCCGGTTGGAGTTCCAGTACGTGTTGGAACTGCATCCGGGCTTCTTCAAACCGGCCCTGGCGGGCAAAGGCAATGCCGCGTTGCGTTGCGACCCCAGCTGCTTGGGTGACATTGAACATGACAATTCTCAGTTATTGGGCTGCTGCCGTTACCATTGATTTCTCAGGTTCCGCGTTTAACTAACATAGAGCTTACCGCTTCCGCAATTCGGACAAACACGCTGTCCCAATCGCCCAGACGCTGCTGGCGAAACAGACGCATTGTAGGATACCAAGGGCTGTCGTCGCGCCGCAACATCCAGCGCCAATCCGGTACGAAGGCCAGGGCAACCCAGACGGGAACTCCCAGTGCGCCCGCCAGGTGCGGGATGACGGTATCCGAAGAAATTACCAGATCCAGGTTCTTCATGACCGCCGCGGTGTCCATGAATGCACCATGCTCTTCGTCCAGCGTTCTGGACAAATCAATGATAGGCATGGCACCGGCCACGCTGCCCAGCTGCTCCGTACCCGGACCTTTTTGCAAACTGATGAGTCGAACGCCCGGCACCTTGGCCAGTGCCGCAAAGTTGGCCAGCGGAACAGAGCGTTGACGATCGCCGTCGAAGGTGGGGTTGCCCTGCCAGGCGATGCCGATCAACAGCGGCGGGGAGTCAGTTTTAGCTCGCCACTCGCCACTCGCCACTCGCCATTTTTCCTCCAGGCTTGCTTCGGCATGGAGGTATGGCACTGTTGCTGGCATATGGCCGAGGGATGCGTTGAAGATTCGCGGCAGACTGAGTAGCGGCGCTTGCACTTCAAACACCGGCAGCGGCGAGCCACGCGAAATCAGGTTGTCAATTCCCTTGACGCCGGCCAGCAAGTGCCTGAGCGCAGGCTGACATTCGACAATTACGCGGCCGCCGCGTTCTTTCACCAGCGTGACGTAGCGAATGAATTGAATGGTGTCGCCCAGCCCTTGCTCGGACCACAGCAAGATCGTCTTGCCGTTAAGCGGCGAGCCGTCCCAGAACGGGTGGGGCAGTTGCCGCCAGGCATGGCCGGGACGCCACCGCCACTCATATTCGGGCCAGCCACGCTCGAAGTCGCCCAGCAGCAACCGCACCAGGGAACGATTCCAGCGTGCCTCAGGGAATTCGGGTTTGAGCCGCAGGGCTTTGTCGAAGGCGGCCAGCGCAGCCGCGAAGTTGCCTTTGTCCCGGCAGGCATTGGCGAGGTTGTTATAAGCTTCCGCCAGCTCGGGCTTGAGCCGCAGCGCCTCGTGGTAATGAGCCTGTGCCTCTTCGAGCGCGCCTTGTTCGCGCAGCAAGGAGCCCCAGTTGTTGTGGGCCTCGGCATAGCTGGGATCCAATCGCAGCGCTTCGCGGAAATGGTCCAGTGCTTCGGCTTGCCTGCGCTGGCGGCGGCGGATGTTGCCCAGGTTATTGTGCGTCTCGGCGTTGGCCGGGTCGAGCCGCAGGGCTTCTTCATAATGAACGGCCGCTTGATCCCAGTTGTCTTGTTCGCGCAAGGCATTGGCCAACTGGCGCTGCGACTCGGCGGAGTGAGGCTGCAAACGCACGGCTTCCCGATATTGGACAACGGCATTGTCCAGCTTGCCCTGGCCCTTGAGTGCGTTGCCAAGCTCCGTTTGCGCCTTGGCATTGGAGGGGTCGAGCCGCAGGGCCTCCTGGTAATGCTGCGCGGCTTCGTCAAACTTACCGTCGTTGGCCAGCGCCAGCCCCAGATTGGTATGCGCCTGCACGTAATCGGGACGCAGCCGCAGGGCTTGGTGAAAATGGCCCAGCGCCGCTTGCCTTTGGCCTTGCTGGGCTCTTACGACTCCCAAATTGCTGAGCACTTCCGCGTCTGCACCCTGGCAGCGAAGGGCATCTTCCAGGCGTTCGGCAGCTTCCTCCAATTTGCCTTGCTGAGCCAGCAGCACGCCGAGGTGACTCAGAGCCGCGGCATTGTGGGGTGTAACCTGCAGTGACCGCCGATAGCTGGTTTCCGCCTCCGGGTGGTTGCCCTGAGCTTGGCAAATCGCCCCCAGCAGACACCACGCTTCCCCATGCCCGGAATCCAGCTCCAACAGCTGCCGGCAGGCATAGGCAGCCTGATCAAGTTCGCCGGCGTCGTGGTGTTTCCACGCCTGCGCCAGCAATTTAGTGTCCGCTGTCCGGTGTCCGGTGTCCGGCGTCACTGGGGCGTGCTGGACATCGGACACCGGACACCGGACACCAGACATTTCGCTGAGTTCTTGGGCCATGCGGTCAAACACCTCGTCCCAATCCCCGAAGCGGCGTTGCCGAAAAAGGCGCATGGTGGGATACCAGGGACAATCCTCGCGCTCCAGCAGCCAACGCCAATCAGGAAATGCGGTCAACGCCACCCAAACAGGCAGCCCAAGGGCGCCGGCCAGGTGCGCGATCACGGTGTCTGACGTGATGATCAAGTCCAGGTTTTTCATGATCGCTGCCGTGTCCATGAACGCGCCGGCCGCTTCGTCCAGGCTGCTGCTCCAGTCTACGATGGGAAATTGACTGGCCACGGCCTGCAATTGATCGCTGCCCGTCCCTTTTTGCAGGCTAATGAGCTGAACGCCCTCCATCCGGGCCAGGCAGGCGAATTTGGCAAGAGGAATGGACCGCTGGCGATCCGCACGGTAGCCTGGGTTTCCTTGCCAACCGATGCCGATCTTAAGTCCACGCAACGGCTCCAGATGTTGCCGCCAATACTCAATTAACTTGTCATCGGCGTGCAGATAAGGAACCGCAGCGGGCACGTTGTCCACGCGGGTCTCGAAAATGCCAGGCAAGCTGAGCAGCGGCGCCTGGACATCAAAAGCAGGCAATGGCGAGCCTTCCGCAACCAATTCGTCAATACCAGGAGCCATGCTTAACAACCGCGTCAAAGGAGCCTGGCACTGAACCACCACGCGGGCACCGCGCTGCTTGACCAAGGCTGTATAACGGATGAACTGAATCGTGTCGCCAAGCCCCTGCTCGGCATGGAGCAAGATGGTGCGCCCCTCACTTTCCCTCTCCCCTGAAAGTGGCGTGAGGGGTGACCCGTCCCAGCGCGGGCACGACTTGATTGGCTCTGGAATGTCGAGATTGCGACGGCGCCATTCCAGTTCCCGCCAACCCTTGGCCCAATCCCCCAGCACCAACCACAAGTAAGCTCGATTGACGTGGGTGTCCACATTGTCAGGATCCAATTCCATTGCTTGCACATAGCAAGCCAGCGCGTCCGAAAAACGGCCTTGCATCTTCCGGACATTGCCGAGGTTGTTGCTGGCCTTGGCATAATGTGGATTCAGGCGCAAGGCCTGTTCATAGCACGCAGCTGCCGCATCCAGTTGGCCCTGTTCGGACAAGGTGTTGCCCAGGTTGTTGTGGGCCTGGACGTAGGTGGGATCGAGCACCAGCGCTTGCCGGTAAAAGGTGACGGCTTCTTCCAGCTTGCCTTTGGACGCGAAGACCAAACCCAGATTGTTGTGGGCCTGCACTGAATCGGGCCTGAGGCGGAGCGCCTGGTGAAACTGGGCCGCCGCTTCGTCCACCTTGCCCTTGCCGAACAAAACAGTGCCCAAGTTGTTGAGGGCGTCAGGATAATCGGGGCGGAGGTTCACGGCCGTCTGAAAGTGCTTCCAGGCCTCATCGATCTTTCCCTGGTTTTGCAGCAAAAACCCCAGTGCGTTGTGGGCATCCGCCAGATCAGGTTGAATGCTGAGCGCTTTCTGAAAGCACGCACGGGCCTGGTCGAGTTGACCGAGGGCTTGATAGACGAGGCCCAGGTTGGAGTGAAATGCGGCCGCCCGGGGGTTGATGTCGATGG
>DASRAT010000171.1:0-9530 GCA_035638015.1 Gemmataceae bacterium
TAAACGCTTCCTTGGCGAAGGCTTCGGTGACTCGGCCGCCGCCGGCGCGCGGGAACCAGCCGAGATCGCCGCCGCTGCTTTTGGTTGGACAAGTCGATTCCTTGGTGGCCACCGCCGCGAAGGATGCCTCGAACAATTCCATCCGCATCTTCTGCAGCTTGAGATTGTCCTGGTTGCCGGCCGCGGCCAATTGCTGTGTCACTTGCGTCTCGATCTGTTGTTTGAGCAGCAAAACCCTGGCCTTGGCGTCCTCGGCGGCCTGCACACTGCCCGGCGGCACGCCAATCAGAATGTGTTTGGCGTGGACAGCGCTGCCGTCAAAGATCGCCTTGTTGCCGTCGAAGAAATCCTTGACCGCTTTTTCGGTAGCGTATTGCTGGATGAATTTCTCCCAACGCAAAGTGGCGCGGATCTGCGTGCGCAAGTCGGCCTCCGTGATCACCAATTGTTTGTAAACGTCCTCGAGTTTTTGGCCCTTGGCTTCGATCTCCGTTTTGAGCTTGGCGACGTGGGCGTCGATGTCCTTGGCTTCGACATCGACCTTCATCTGATCGAGGTACTCATCGAGCAAGGCGTTCTCGATGAGATAATTCAGCACTTCACCGCGCAGCTCGTCACGCTTGTCGCTTGAGACGCCAATGAGGCCGCGAAACACGGCCAATTCGGTGATCTGCGCGCCATTGACTGTGGCGGCAATTGCCGTGGCCGGCGGCGGCGAATGCTGTGGCGGCGGCGGCGGTTGGGGCGGCGGTTGCTGGGCCGATGCCGCCAGGCAAAGGACGGCTACCGAGCTTAAAGAAACGATAAATCGTCGCGGCATGTCAGACCCTCCATGATTTCCAAGCCGCTCGCGGCTTAGCTTAGATTGCAAAAGTCGGAGAATTGTAACTGACAGGGGGGTACGCGCCGAGACGAGTTTTTTTGGCGCTCAAAGGGCCAAAGGTTTATCCTTATCGATCCGCGGCAGGTCCAACGGCACCGCTTCAACGTACTTTTGGGCCGCACCTGTATTGAAGACCACCACGCTCTCGTCGGGTTTAATGTCGCCGCGGTTGACGAGGCGCTCCAGGCAATCAAAGCAAACGGCGGTCTCCGGGCAAATGGCGATGCCTTCAGCGCTTGCGATCCGCTTCATCCATTCCACAATCCGATTTTCATCACCTGCGATGGCGGCGCCGCCGCTGCCACGGATTGCATCGAGCATCATGAAATCGCCAACCGCGGCCGGCACGCGCAAACCACTGGCGACCGTGTGGGCGTTGGGAAACAACTCCGCAAATCGCAACCCGGCATTGAAAGCCGTGACAATCGGCGCACAGCCATCGCTCTGGCAACTAATGAGCCGCGGCATCTTGTCGCTCTGTAGCCAACCCAGTTCACGGAGTTCCGCGAACGCTTTCCACATGCCGATCAATCCCGTGCCGCCGCCGGTCGGGTAGAGAATGACGTCCGGCAATTTCCAGCCAAACTGCTCCGCGATTTCCAGGCCCATCGTTTTTTTGCCTTCGAGGCGGTACGGCTCCTTCAGGGTGGACATATCGAACCAACCCATTTTCGCTGTGCCTTCACGGACCAGGCGGCCGCAGTCGTTGATGAGGCCATTGACCAGAAAGACGTTGGCGCCACACAAATGGGCTTCCATCTGATTGATGACCGGCGTGTCTTCCGGCATGAAAACAAAGACTTCCATGCCGGCCCGCGCGCCGTAAGCTGCGACCGCACCGCCTGCATTACCCGCGGTGGGAATCGCCAGCCGTTTGATGCCGAAATGCTTGGCCATGCTGACGGCCATGGTCATGCCGCGGCTCTTGAAGCTGCCGGTTGGCAATTGTGACTCGTCCTTGACGAACAGATTCTTCAGACCCAGCTGCTTGCCCGCACGTGGGCACGGCAAAACTGGCGACATGCCTTCGCCGAAAGTCACAGGCTCAGCGTCCGCCGGCAGGGGCAACAATTCCCGATAGCGCCATAGCGATGGTTGTCGTGTCCCGAAAGTCTCTGGCTTCACGGCGGCCTTGACCTTCGCCAGGTCATAGCGGACCCAAAGCGGCCGGCCTTGGTGGATGGTGTGGATTTTGCCGGCTTCGAAACGGGTGCCGTCGAGGGCGCTTTCGAGGTGGGTTGTGAACATAAGTCGACTCTCAGCTGTAGCCGCATCATCGAAGTTCGATTGTATGTCGTTCTGGCTTCCCACACGTGAGCGGCAGAAAGCTGGTCTTGTCGCAATATGATTTCCACGGCAAAATGCCCAGCCAGATTCCGCTGGGCCAGAGGAAGGCCAAATGCGCATTATGCACGTGGAGACGTTGCTCGCAAAAGGGAAATTCGCCGCTTCGAAAGAGTGGGCTGAAATTTGGCGAGCGCTTCACAAGGCGATAAAAAAGGTTGATTGGCCCCCTGGCTCGGGCAAGTTCACAATTCATCCCCAAAGCGGCAAAAAACGCGGCGAAGGCAATGGGGTCACACCCATCAAGGAGCGGTTGCTCACCCAATTGCGTGCGGCCGCATGGACGCTTGAAGAACCGCTCGAAATCGCAGCCGTTCACAGGCCAGGAAAAATCGACGCAATCCTCTATTCTCCAGTTGGTCAAGTTGCAGTTGAGTGGGAAACCGGCAACGTTTCCAGCAGTCACCGCGCCCTAAACAAGATGGCGCTTGGATCGTTGAAAAAGAAGCTTGTAGCGGGCTCGCTGATCGTGCCGAGCCGAAAGCTGTACGCGTTTCTAACTGACCGGGTAGGCAATTGGGACGAACTTGCTCCTTACATTGATCTTTGGAAAAGCATCCCTGTAACGCAAGGCGTCCTGGAAATAGTCGTCGTCGAACACGATGCGACGAGCACGGGAGTCCCGCGCATACCGAAAGGGACAGATGGACGAGCCATTGGCTAACCCTCGATGAAATCACTGTTTCTATGACAAAGCAGGTCGTCCGAGGCGAGTCGTTCCGCGATTACTTCGGTTGATTCGATTTCAATTCCGAGCCAACGGCGGCACTTTCGTTCGCAAACGGCGAACGTCGTTCCGCTGCCCCCAAATGGGTCTAGAACCACCTCATTCTCGCGTGTGCTCATCTCTACAACGCGGTCAAGCATTTTGGAAGAAAGAGCGTTAGCTTGGCGCTTTTTTGACTTGAACTTCCAATGCCGCACTGGCGGTATGTCCGTCCAGACGTCCATCAGATTGACGCCTTTCTCATTCATTGCATCGCGGTGGCCCCCGTAGTCCTTGACTTCGCCACCGCAATGGCGGCAAGTCTCAATAGGCGTGCGAATCCTCCGAAACGTCTTGGGCTTGCCTTTGGTGTAATACAGCAGGCTGTAATGCGCGGGGTAAAGGCGGCCTGGTATGGGCAGCAACATCTTGATGCTGATCGCAATCCAATGTCGAAACTGCATTCCCATAGTGCCAAGATAATGGCCGAGTGGAATGTTCCATTTTGGCAGATTGTATAGGAAGAAAGCGCCTCCGGGTTTCAAGACGCGAACGCACTGGTCAATCCAGTGGTGACACCAATCCAGATAATCGGAATCCTCTAAGCGATCATTGACTTGACCGCCATAGTCCTTGCCGAGATTAAAAGGAGGGTCTGCGAAAACAGTGTCGACACACTCGTTCGCAATGGCAGGGAGAATTCGCAAAACATCGCCACGAAAAAGGGCACCCATCGCTGTTCTGAAACACGGAACGGGTTTGCCGTTGATGCCAAACGGTGCCAAATCGATCGTGCTTAACCCGTGGAACAGCGATTTGGATTGCATGGTGATCTCGAAAAAGCTCGGAAAACCCCCAACAACCGCCCATTGTAACCTTCAATCCTCCACTTGCCAGCTTGGTTGCCAGGATTTTCCCTAAGACAGCTGCGCCAGCTGTCTTAGGAATGCAGATTTTTTGCGGTCGACCTAATGGATTGCATTCAATACCCCGGCAAACCACGCCGGCTCGGACGCTCGGATTTACTATTTAGCAATCGGCATCTTTACTACTTCGCGTTTTTTCATGCTCATGGATCGAATGAGCCAGCGTCCGGCCCCAGAATCTCTGGCCACGCGTAACGTGAATTCAGCCTTGAGCGTGGCCCTCGGACCAAAATTGTCGACGGAAACGCCAAGGTGCTTGGCATAAACAAGCTCGTCCTGCACCATTTTGTCAAGCGCGGCCCGGTCTTTTTCGGAAGCCGGAATCAACTCTCCTTCCAGGATGATCTCGTTGCCGTTAGGCGAGATTTCCGCGCCGGTAAAGCGGTATTTTCCAGCCAGGAATTGCCAGGCAACTTTGAGGAAGCCGCTTTGGCCGGCGCCGCGATCTTTCTCTGCGGCCGCCAACTCGGGGGCAAGATAGACAATGGAACTGGTGAGCAGGTCACCGGTTTCCCAGGACAGCAGTGCGTCAAGGAACTCGCCTGTCGAGCGCTTGACCCATTCGATCTCGGCGGCGCGTTCTTTCTCCGCAGCCGGCGGTTGGCCACCGGCGGGGAGCAATCCCGCAGTCAGGACCACAATGAACAAGGCTTGTCTCATGCTATCCTCCCCAAGTTAGGGTAACAGGGTAGTCCCGCGTGTGCGCACCGCAAACGATCGACTCCTTCAAGCATACTTTTTGACCGCCTTTTCAATCGCCCCCGCCGCCTTGGCCAAATCCTCCGGCACCATCACCGGGTGAATCTCGATGCTGGCATTGAACGCCTGAAACCACGGTTCCGCGATCGCGGGGATTTGCGAAGCTTCTTGCATATCGAAAACGATGAGGCCTGTGCGCTGGCCGTCGTTGTCGGTGAAATAAGCCGCCTCCGGTTTGAGATCTGCAAGAATGGATTGAATGGTGGACCCCAACTTGCCGCTCTTCGCGGCGGCATTGCCAGTTTCCACGGGGATGTTGACTTTAAGCAAGAATCGCATTGGTCACCTCATGAATTGCTTTTATCCGGATATTGGACTGCAGCCAACAAGCTGCTGGCCAAAAACTATCATAGGCGAAAGCCGTTGGGCGGCAGCCTAAAGCCGTTTCTGTTTTGATCCTTCAAATAGCCGCCTTGACGCGTTCCCCCTTCCTTGGTTAAGATCGCGCTATTGCAGCTGTGAAGTGCAACATTGGGTATTAGGGGCCGCATCGCTCGCTTGGCCCCGACCCGAAAATAAAGGACGATTGACGGGTATGATTGCTCGCACCCACGGATGGGACTTCCCTCCCTTCCCGCCCTGTTAACCATGCTCATCGAGCGCTTTGCCGAAGACGTGGTGGTTTGGGCCCCTGCCAAGGTGAATCTCCATCTGGAAATTCTCGGCAAACGGCCCGATGGTTACCACGCGCTGGAAACGCTGATGGTCGCGGTCAATCTGTGCGACACGCTCGTCTTTCAAGATGATCCGTCCGGCGACTTGAACCTCCGTTGCAATAGTGCGGCGTTGTCAGTGGGACCGGACAATTTGGTGCTGCGAGCAGCCGAGTTGCTGCGAAGCGCCACCGGCTGCAAGCGCGGGGCCAAGATTCGCCTGGTCAAGCGCATCCCGATGGCCGCGGGCCTGGCGGGTGGTTCGACCGATGCCGCCGCGACATTGGCTGGCTTGAATGCACTTTGGCAATTGAATTTGCCACTTGAGCAGCTGGCGGCGATGAGTGCGAGCATCGGCAGCGACGTGGCGTTTTTCTTTTCCACGCCGGCCGCCTGGTGCAGTGGCCGAGGCGAGATTGTGACGCCAGCGGCCTTGGGAGCAAAGTTATGGTTGGTCCTCGCCTGCCCGCCATTTGGGTTGAGCACGGCCGAGGTTTACAAAAATGTCAAGGTGCCCGCGGCGCCGGTTTCGGGTGACGGCATCCGAAAAGTCCTGGCCGAGGGCAATGTGGAACAAATAGGCCGCCTGCTCTTCAACCGTTTGGAAGAGGCGGCCACGCTGGCACGGCCCGAAATTGGGGATTATCAGCGCTTGCTGGAATCCTTGCAGCCGGCCGGCGCCCGCATGAGCGGCAGCGGCAGCACGCTGTTCGCACTGGGCCGAAATCGACAAGACGCTCAACGGATCGCGCAGGAATTGCAACACGGGCCGGACAAGAGGTTTGCCCAACGATTGTACGTGGTTCGAAGTGTTTGATTGAACGTGCCACAGATTATGAAGGAGAACTGCTGTGGTTATCACCGAAGTCCGCATCAAGCTCATGGAAGACAACAACGAACGTCTTCAAGCCTTCTGTTCGGTCACGTTCGACGACGCCTTCGTCGTGCGCGATCTCAAGATCATTGAGGGCACCAAGGGATCGTTCGTGGCCATGCCGAGCCGTAAGCTCACCGACCGCTGCCCCGGCTGCGGTTGCAAGAATCACTTGCGAGCGCGGTTCTGCAACCTCTGTGGCGGCCGGCTCGACGAAGACCGGGCCACACGCGACCAAGACGGCCGCGCCAAGCTGCACGCCGACATCGCCCACCCGATCAACTCCGCTTGCCGCGAAGTGATCCAGAGCGCGGTGTTGAAATCTTTCAATGAAGAGAAAGAACGCTCGAAGCAGCCTGGCTACGTCTGCCGTTACGACGATTACGACGCCGGCGATTATGATGAGAGCTATACGTCGCTGGTAGGCGAACTGGCCCGCGGCGGTGGCGGCGGCGAATTCCGGGCACACGGACCGCACAACAACCGCGGCACTCATGAAGCCAAGTCGCCTTACGCGACCAGCCAAGAACGGCGCGGTGACGGGTTTGGCGCCGGCATCCTGTAGAAATCACAACGGGACGGCCTTCCCAGGCCATCCCACAAGTAAAACCAACTGCCGTTTGCGGCTTGGCGCAACACGCTAAGCCGCAAACGGCAGTTTTGCTTACTTCGGCATAACCATGGGCTGACCAATGGGCATTGTTTGGCTGATCGGCATGGGCTGGGCAACCGGGCCTTGGTTAATGACCATCGGCTGCGATTGTCCGCAAGTCGGGCAATTGCCGCCTTCATGCCATTTGGTGGCATGACTGCAACCAACAGCGCCGCCAATCAATGTCACGGCCGTCACGAGTGAGAATAGCAAAGTACGCATGACATCCCTGCCTTTCAAAGCGTAGGCAACTGCCTATCCAAGCCTCCGTGCCGGCACAACTTGGACCGGCTTTTCGCGAAAGCACCCTTCTTTTGTCGGTCCGCTGAACTACCTGTCTTGACAAAACACTCACGGCCGCGCGAACTTGGGTAAGCTCCATTGCCAACAAAAACGGCAAGGTTTGCCACTCTCAGCTTGGGTGCCACGCTTTGAACGGGCGTGGAACGCTAGATCTATTAAAGACTCTTCACCCCTTTGCAGCGCTTGGCACCCAGACACGATTTGACCAAAACCACCCCGAGATGCTACGATACCCCTCTTCCCCCTTGCCGCCGGCGTCCTACAATACTCAGACGCGTTGCCAAGTGGCGGATTTTGTCCCTTACCATTATTCCTATTTGCTCAAAGGCAGGAGTACCGTGCGTGGCCATTGTCCAAGTTAAGGATTTGATCGAGGCCGGCGTCCATTTCGGGCATCGGGCCAGCCGCTGGAATCCCAAGATGCGGCCGTTTATCTACGGCAAGCGCAATCTCATCCACATCATCGACCTTCGCGAAACCGTGCGCGGCTTGCTGCGTGCCCATCGCTTTTTAGGTCAGGTCGCCAGCCGCGGCAGCCTGGTGCTGTTCGTCGGCACCAAACGCCAGGCCAAGGAGACCATCGAGCGCGAGGCGGCACGGTGCGGCATGCCGTATGTCAGCGAACGCTGGCTGGGCGGCACGCTCACCAACTACCGCACCATCCGCGACCGCCTTAAACGGCTCGTGGAACTGGAAGGCCTCTGGTTGGGCGCCGGCGACAAGGCCGACAAGATGGACATTCCCGCTTACATGAAGAGCATGCGGAATGAATCGGGCAAGTTCGACCTGAGCAAGGCCCCCGAGACCGCGGCGATCCGCGGCTACAGCAAAAAGATGGTCGCCACGCTTAACCGTGAGCTGACCAAGATCACCCGCAACTTGCAGGGCATCCGCGAAATGAACCGCCTGCCCGATGCCATGGTCGTGGTCGACCCCAAGCGCGAGGACATTGCGGTGAAGGAAGCCCAGCGCATGGGCGTCACCGTGGTCGCGCTCATCGATACCGACAGTGATCCGGACACGGTGGATTTGCCGATTCCCGGCAACGATGACAGCATTCGCTCGATTGAGCTGATGTTGGCCAAGATCGCCGACGCCGTTCGCGAAGGCAAAGCGAATGTGCCGGCCGACCAGCCTGGTCCCGCACAACGCCCGGCCGGCCGCCAAGCAGTATCGGTGGGCCCGTCCGCGAACCCCAAGCAATCGGCGGTTGTCGTAGAATAGGCACAACGAGCGGCGGGGTTTATCCCCGCCGGGACAAGCCCGGCGGCTCGTCATTTCTCGTTTTTGTTGAATTGCTTGCCATAATCCTTGCTAGGAATTACATCCCATGGAAATCTCGGCCACGCTGGTCAAGACCCTTCGCGACCGCACCAATCTCCCGATGATGGAGTGCAAAAAGGCCCTGACGCAGGTGGGCGGCGACCTCGAAAAGGCCATTGACTACCTGCGCACCAACTTCAAAAACGTCGCCGTTTCGCGCGGCGGCAAGGAGACCGCGGAAGGCCGCATTGCCGCCTTCGTGGCGCCCGACATGAAGAGTGCGGCCATTGTTGAGATGCGCTGCGAAAGCCCGCCGGTGGTCAAAGCCGAGTCGTTCATCACGCTGGCCAACGACATTGCCAAGCAGATCGCGACCAAGGACCCGGCCAACGTCGAGGCCTTGCTCGCTCAGCCCTTTGTCGGTGAACCCGGCAAGACGGTGACCGACCGCATCAACGACGTGATCGGCCTGATCCGCGAAAACATGAAGCCCGCCCGCTTCAAGCGACTCGCGGGCGGCCTGATCGGCAGCTATTGCCATCACGACGGCAGCATCGGCGTGCTGGTCCAGGTCGAAGGCACGGCCTGCGACCCGCAGATTTTGCGCGACGTGTGCATGCACATCACCGCCAAGAATCCGATGGCGGCAGTCCGTGAGGAAGTGCCGGCCGAAGTAATCGCCAAGGAAAAGGAAATCGCCACCGCCCAGGCCACAGCCATGGGCAAACCGGCAAACCTCGCCGAGAAGATCGCCGAAGGCAAGCTCAAGACCTGGTTCGCGGAGAACGTCTTGGTCGAGCAGCCATTTGTCAAGGACGACAGCAAATCGGTCGGCGAGCTGCTCAAGGCGGCGGGGCTGACGCTCAAGGGATTTGTGAGGTTCAAGGTGGGTGAGGTAATGTAAACGCCGCTTGCGGCTTAGCACGGCGTTGTGTAATTGCCATTCCAAACAGTCCATTGCCCGCTGGGAGTTGTCAAATGTCGACTCTAGCGGGCTTGTTATTTAAAAACCAAGCTTAACAGTGCTACGTATACCCGATTTCCGCGGTTTGGCATGCGCTGGGCTGGCTATGTTTCAAGTAACGACCGCAGTTTGGTGCGTTTTCAGCTCACGCCGCAAATCGCTTACCAATGGGATCATCGCGCCGAGCGCTTCAGCACGCCATT
>DASRAT010000172.1:0-2991 GCA_035638015.1 Gemmataceae bacterium
AAACCGCTGAGCACACGCAGTGGTTTTCCGGAATCCAAGGCCCAAAGCTCGACGCCCCGATCCCACCGCCCGATGGCGAGCGTTTTACCGTCCGAAGAAAGCGTCCACGACGGCGCAGTGGGAACTTTGAAAAGGTCCCGCCGGAAGATATTCAACCTCTGCATATCCGTGGCTAGTTGACTGGCGTCGGCAATGGAACCCACTTCAAAATCACGGAGCCGTTTGGCGGTTTCAACGTCCCATACGGCAATGGAATTTACAAAAGGCCATGCAATGCCGCGGTCATCCTTGCCGACGTGAAAATCGCCTCCCGAAATGAGTGTTTTGCCGTCAGGCGCGAAGGCTACGAAGTGGAATGCCTTTTCTTTGCCACGTAGAAGCTGCACCTTATCGGAGTTCATCAGATCGACAACGTGGATCTGATCTTCACTCGCACAGCTTGCCAACTTCTTGCCATCCGGTGAAAATGCAATTGATCCAGTCGTGTGGTAATTTGAGCCGGTGGTTCGTGCGGTGTGTAAGGCGAATTCGCGCAATTCCAGCTTTTTGCTGCCGTCCAAGAGATGAACTGTTCCATCGCGGCACCTTGCGGCCAAAACGTTGTTGTTAGGCGACCAGGCCAGGCCTTCAACCCGAGCCTTTAGTCCAGCGAACACAACAAGTTCCTTGGCCGTTTTCGTGTCCCAAACCCGCAATCGCTCGGAAGAGTCACCACCTAAAAGTCCGTTGGCGGAAGCTAAACGCGTTCCGTCAGGTGACAAAGCAAGTTGGTGAATGGCTCGGTCATTTCCAATGAATCGCTGGAGTTCCTTTCCTGTGGCAATGTCCCACTGCCGGATCGTGCAGTCGTTGCTCGCTGTAAAAATGGTTTTCCCGTCGAGGGAGAAAACGGAACAGTTCACCGGTCCCGCATGCCGAAATCTCAACGTACCCAATCGCGCCAATGCCCCCTCCGGCAGCGGATCACCCAACACGTCGACACGCCCCTTGACCGGTTGCTTCTTCGCCTCGGGTTGCAGAGGTGCAGCCACAGTTTGAATCAATTCATCCTTTTGCGGCACTGGACTTGATGTCCAACCAGGCATCATCGCCGCCGCGAGACCCAGCGTGCCTGTCATCACCACCGCCACCATTGCCACGGACAACTTGGCAATTATCATGGTCTTGAGAACTCCCTTCGCCAGAGCCACTGCTTGGGCCGATACCACTGCCGTCGACGATTTCCCCGCGAAAGCAACCGCGCCCTGGAGCGCGGCATGTGCAACCTTGGCGGGCACAGCAGCGCGGGCCGCCTGCTCTGAGAAAACCAGCGCCAAACTCGCCGCCGACAGTGTGATCCCACGCCGCGCCAGCCGTTGGCGGATCAGGGCGCGGCCTTTCTCCAGCCGGCTCTTCAAGGTCGGTATCGGACAGTCAAGCTGCTTGGCGGCGTCCGCGGCACTCAGCCCTTCGAGATGACAAAGCAACAGCGCCTCGCGGTTTTTTGCGGGCAGCCGCTGTACCTCGGCATCCATGATTGCGGCCAGTTCACGCATGCTCGCCTGCTCTGCCGGGTTGGAATGCATGGGTTTGGCCATCGCGATGTTCTCCAAACCGCCGTGGCCACGTTCGTGTCCGGCTCGGCGAACGAGCTTCGCTTTGAGATCGCGCGCCAAACGGTAGGCCACGCCGTAAAGCCAACTGCTCACAGACGCTTGGCAGCGAATAGAACGAGCCTTGCGGGCCAGCACCATGAAAGTGGCTTGAAAAACGTCGTCTTGGTCCGGCCCCGGTCCCAGCACGCGCCGGCAAACGCCCAGCACCAGTCGGCCGTGGCGGCGCATTAGGACTTCCAAAGCGTTTCCATCATGAGTATTTGCGAATTGTTCCAGGAGCTGAGCGTCGCTCGGTTGCGTCGATTCCGGCAAAGCGACCAGCGCACGTACCCGGTACACCAAGATGTCGAGACTGCCCGCGGCCATGAGTGATCTCCTGGAATGCTGTTGCTACGAGAATAGTGGAATAGGAGACGCGTTTGGATGAAATAATCTGAAAAGTCAAACGTGGGAACCCTCGGCGTTTGACGACGAGCTCACAAGCAGCATCGTCTTGTTCCCAGACTCCGCCTGTCAACGTTGCTCCTCTGCCACCGCTAGTCCGTCGCCACTTCCAGCAGTTCCGTCAACCCCGCATCATTCTGAGTGCTCGAATTCCGCCAAGGCCAAGGATCGTCGACTTAGCCCCGGCGGATTTTAGTGCATGAGTCCAGTTTTGCAGCAACCTTTGGTGTAAAAAGCGATACCAAATTGCTGCGACAAAGCATTTACATTTGGAGTTTCGCCGCCTTCGGAGAAAATTGCCTTTCTGACACGGCGCAAAACGCCGCCCTCGGCATCGCGCCGTTTTTCTCGCTTTCCACCCCCTGCTACCTTCGTTTTGAGGAGACTGCCATGTTCCTGTTCATTCCTCGTTCGCTGTGCGCGCTAGACGGTGTCGCCGCCAAGGCCGACCATCCGCGCTTTGCCGCCACTCAGGGCATCCGCATCGCCCTGGCATGCGGCATGTACCGAGCCGAAGCCACCGATGGCCGCCGGGCCGTTGTGGCGCAAGGCATACGCCGTAAGCCCGTTCACCGTCATCGTCCAGAACATATTGGCGGCCGTCAAGCTGCTCAAAGACAGGCCTGGTGACTCCATCGACAAACGCTGCGTAGGCAATGATGGGATCAAGCATGGGGCACCGTGTGAGGTAGAACTACCGGGTCAAAATACGGACCCAAGCGCTTTGGAGGCAACGAAATTGAGACATGACATGGTCGAATTCGATCGGGTGCTCCCCGTGATCCCGTCGTGGGCAAGCCGATGCTCAACAACAACAGAACTCAGGTCATTTGCATCGTGGAAGTGAAGGTCATCATCGCGCAGCTGGTTCAATTCGTGGAAGAAAAGAGTGAATCTGACAATTCCAGATTTTTGATCCATCGTTGGCAAGGTTTTTGCAGAGAATAAATAT
>DASRAT010000173.1:0-2104 GCA_035638015.1 Gemmataceae bacterium
CAGGCTCATGTGCGCCAGACCTGTGCTGCCACCGGCTCCCAGGATGGCCCGCGCGAGCGGCCGGCGCAACAACGCACGAATCTCGGCTGATCGGCAACTTGGACTCCCACACCGAATCACTCTGCGCAGCCGAGTCTGGGAAGTTCTGAGTCGAACCAGGGAGCATCGCCTCAAATCGGCCATCGAGGCCTCGAAGCCACTTCGACCCGGGCGGCCGATTGGGATCGTACAACGACCCATTTGCCGTCACGGTTCGCGAAGACATCCATCCAGATCACTTCTCCGCGAGTGCGTTGGCCGTTGGTGGTACTCATTTCAACGTGGCTGCCCTGCACCACGGCGACGTCGCCCAGTACTTTCACTTCGAAGGGTCCGAATTCGATGGACTCGACTTTGACCCTGCCGCTCTTCACACCCGCGATGAGCTGCGCTCTTGTGAGCTTCTTGCCGTCGTTGCTGACTTCAATCCAATCCTCGCCCAATATCCGGCCTATCCGTTCGCCGTCGCCGGCCTTCATGGCACCAGCCCACTGCCGTTCGAGCTCCTTCAGCGTTTCTGCCGTGCGCTCGCCCTCAGACATTGGCGGTTTTGTAGGCGCCCGTGTATCAGCCAGAGCGAGTGCTCCGATGCATAGGGTCACCAGCGCTCCCACGGTTCTCTTCATGATCGCTTACTCCGTCGTATCGTCGTTGTGCTAACGGCACTCAAGCTTGGTACTGAATGCCCACCGGCGCCAGATGCTGCGGGAAGCAACTGATGGGTTTCCTCTCGGCCGGGTCATCATTCAGAGTGATCCGTCCCTCATAGCAGCCTACGCGCAACCCGGCGACCGTGAATGTTTACATCGCTTGGAAATCGACTAGTAGCTCTACAGGTGCGGCAAGGCGTTTTGCGGTGCGACGGCTGGCGTTGGAGTCGGCAATCCTCGAGCGCTATCGGTGTCGCGAGCCGGGTCGATCCCGGTCATTGCATTAAAAAAGCCAGATGCCCCGGAAGCGGAAAATCCTAACGAGCGGTGCCGGAAGGTGCAGCAAGGTTTCGGCCGTGGAGCCCGTACAGTCCAATTGCAATCCAGATGACGTTGATAAATACGGACGGGTAAGCGCCGTTCCAACCGCTGTTGATGACAATGCCGGCGCCGGACAGCACATTTAACCAGTGATAGAGATTTGAGCGGCTGCTGAGCCTGCCGCTCGTAAGCAGGAGGTATGCCGATAGCATAAGTGCCGCGGCCAGCCATCCAACGATCTCAATCGTGTACTTGAGCATGCAGTGCTCCGTTGGTGCGCGCGTCGTTATTTCGAAGCCGGTTGCGCGGTGCTTGCAGTGAAAACAGGCGACGTGCAACAAAGTACGCCGCCATGGCGCCGATCAGCTGGGACAGAATGAACGCCGGTGCATCCTGCGGTCGGATGCCGGCGAACGTGTCCGAGAGGGAGCAAGCGATGGTGATCGCGGGGTTCGCGAAGGAAGTGGAAGCCGTGAACCAGTAGGCGGCGCCGATCCACGCCGCCACCATCCACGGCGCATCCTCAGTGCGCCGGCACCCGAGAATGACTAGGAGCAACCCGAATGTCGCCACGCCTTCGGACAAACACTGGGCGGGTCCGGCTCGGGCGTGGAGTGAGTGCTGGATGAGTGGCAGTTCAAACATCGCATGCGCCAAGAGCGCGCCCGCGCAACAAGCCACGGTCTGGACTGATCCGTAGGCGATCGCCTCATGCCAGGTCATCTCGCGGCGAATTGCCTGCACGAGCGTCACCGCCGGGTTGAAATGTGCTCCGCTCACTGCGGCGAATAGCGCAATCAGAACGGCGAGCACTGCCACGGTCGCCCCGGTGTTTGCCAGCAATGCCACTGCCGCATTTCCGCCTGCAAGGCGCTCTGCCATGACGCCCGAACCCACGACCGTCGCCGCCAGAAACAACGAGCCGATCCCCTCGGCGGCCAAACGTCGCGACAGGTTCACGTGGTGCCCGCATCCGGCGGTGTCCTGCCGATCGCATCCAGGTGCTCCTGGAGCTTGATCCGATCGAGCGAAGCGATCGGCAGGCTCGTAAAGAACTTGATGCGATTATCCAGCGCCTTGAACGTGTCCCGGAA
>DASRAT010000174.1:0-2297 GCA_035638015.1 Gemmataceae bacterium
CACCGACGAGCCCACATTAACGCCGTTGCCGTCAACTTCTGCCGTCACCGGCGTATTGCCGTTGCCCGGCCAACCCTTGCCGAAGAACACCACGGAGCAGAAGCTCGCCACATGCTTGTTGGCGCATTGGTCGAAGATCTGGGTCTGATTGTATTGGAAGATGCCCTTGTGCAGCGTGATCGAATACCAGTCGAACGACATGGACAGGTTCTCGATCCAGTGCGGCTGCAGCACAATGCCGCCCGAAATCGTCTCGGCCTGTTCGGGAACCAGGAAGGGATAGCCGCCCGAACCCTGGTGCACATTGAAGACCGGTCCACCCGGCGGGTACGAGGTCTGCTGGGTGCTGATCAGCACGGAGGAATACAACTCGCCGATGCCCGGGGCACGGATGTCGTTCGACAGGGTGGCGCGGACCTTGATGTCGTCATTGAGCTGACTGGTCAGGCCCAGTTTCCAGGTTTGCACCAACCCGCTGTTGGAATAGGAGGTGATGCGGCCCGCGGCGTTGAACTCCAGGGACTGAACAAACGTGTCCTTGAGAACCGGGACCGTCAACTCCAGGAAGCCCTCTTGCACATTATATTGGCCGGCAAATTGGGAGAAATTTCCCGATTCCCACACGCCAGACGCGCCCAGTTGTAGCGGGTCGCGCTGATTGCGCTGCTGCTCCAGCCGGTCTTCAAAGCCGAACGCCATGGCGACCTTGCCGGCCTCAAGACCCCAGGGAAGCGTGCCTTGGGTGCTGAGCGAGAACACCGACTGGTTCATCCGATAGAGCGCCTGGTCTGCGACCGACGGATTGAGACGGCCGGGCGCGATATAGTTGAGCGCTGCCTGGGAAACCGTACCGTCGCCGAACAGGTTCAGCGGCACGCAGCCGGGCGCCAGGCCGCCGGCCTGAAGCACCTGGCCGGGGCCGCTCGGATTGGGGATCGCGCCCCACGAGGTCGCGGTCAAGGCCGAACGGCAGGCGGCCTCGCCCACCTGCGGGACATGCGCGCCGGCCGCGCTCAGGGCCGCCGCCACCTGCGCCGCCTTGACCGGATCGCCGGCGCCCAGCGAGTCCTTGCCGGTGGCCGTCACCGTCACCGCATCGACGGCATTGGAGAAATTCGTGTTCATGGTGTTGTAGCGGGCCCATTGCCGCTCACGCACCTGGCTTTGCTGGGCGTAGGCGTTCCACGACCAGTCCTGGCCGAAGATGCGATACCCACCCGTCAAGGTGAACACGCCGCGCACCAACTGGCGGTAGTTTTGGATATAATTCTGCGCAATCGACTTGGACAGATTGAACAGCGACACGTCGCGGTGGTTTGTCAGATTTTCGATCGCGGACGTGCCCAGCGTGATGCTGGGGATGGCGTTGGCGATCATCGTCTGCCGGATCGAGGCCGGGAGGAAAGGATTGTCGATGCCTATGGTTTGCTGGCTGCGCCGGCCGTCATTGGCCTGGTTCTGTTCGGCGTTCCAGCCATAATTCAGCATCACCGACGCGGTGATGTCGTCGGTCACTTTGAAGCTTGTGTAGCTGAACAGGGTGTAGTTGTGAAACGGCACCGCCAGGATCGGCGCATTGGCCACGTCGGTATCGACATTGGCCGAGCAGGCATAGCAGCTGCTGCCCGACGAGATGCCGGTATTGAACGGCACGGGCTGCGCGTTCGGCCCCACGAACTGGATGTTCTTCAAGGAATTGGCGGCAACCCCGCCACCGGCGCCCACACCGGCATAGTTCTGCCCCAACAAAGCAATGTTGGCGGTATTGGTTGCCAGAGCGGCACCCGTCGTGGCCGGGCTGGCGGTGATGATGCCTCCGTTGGTGAAGTTGTTGGCGTAGGTGGCCGTGGGGGTATGGCAAAACGCCGACGGATTGCTGGGATTGACCAGGCTGCAGGGATACAGCGAATGGTTGTTGTTGTACCAAGAGCGGTTCCAGCCATAGAAGATGTCCGGGACCATGGTGTAAGTGGCGGCAAACTCCGTATGGGCGCGGCCACCCAGCAAGTCGGTGCCGGCGGTTAGTTCGAACTTGTAGCTCTTGCGATCGTTGTGCGAACTGTTGCCGAAGACCGCATTGGCCTTGAAGCCGCTGAAGTGCTTGTTGATCACCAGGTTGACCACGCCGGCGACGGCGTCCGAGCCCCAGGCGGCGGACGCGCCGCCGGTCACCACATCGACACGCTCGATGATGCTGGTGGGGATGGTCGAAAGATCGACGCCATTGATCTGGGGCGGGCCCGAGGAGTTCGGGTTGGAGGTCACGACGCGCTGGCCATCGAACAGAACCAGGGTGC
>DASRAT010000175.1:0-7306 GCA_035638015.1 Gemmataceae bacterium
AACATCCGTGGCCGTCTTGCCGTCTTTCGAGGCACTGACGTGGATTACATAGCCCGCCGCCATGCAGTCGTCCTTGAGCCCCGCCGGACCCGTGCCGCGGTCGCCGCCCTTGGGGCCCCAAAACTCGGTGGCCTTGTCCACCGCGAAGGTGCGATCCTTCTTGGTCGAGAGCGTGACGGTGAAGGTTGACTTGGCCATGTCCACCGACTTCACAGCGCCTTCAATGGCATCCTTGGGCACGCCCTGGTATTTCTTGGCCGTTTGCGGTGGGACTTTTTTGTCTTGAGCGCTGCTGACATTGAGAGTCAGCAGGCAAAGAGCCAATGCCAGTAAGGTGATGACTGGGACGCGCATTCTCATGACAGGTCTCCAAAAAGGGATATGTGGGGAACCGGCAAGTTGAAACAGACATTGAGTGCCCGTGGCAGTTTGCCCACCAATGTGTACGGCGCGGGGGCTTGTTGAGGATTCCAAGTCCCGCTGCATCATTTGGCACGAATCATTTTGAAAACTTCGCCGTCGTCGATCTCAACGACGAGCGACTGTTGGGTCAATTCTCGGATCACGCAGGATTTGGATTCATCCTGCTTGGTTTGTGGATTCTGAGTAGTGACGATAAGCTTTTTGTCCTGCACCGCAACCGTCCCTTTGAGGACCGACATTTGGCCGCCGATATTGAAACGTGCTTCCAAGGTGCCGTCCGCCGCAAAGTCAAAAATGGCGCCGTCGTGCGAGCCACCCATGACGACCCATTTGCCCACCATCTCGACGGGCAACTTCTTTGCAGGCCCTTCAAATGCAAAGATCTGTTTCCAATCATTCTTCATGCTGACCACGTTCCAGCCGTTCTTCTTGGATGCGGCCAGCGATTCGCCATCCTTTTCGGCATAAGCAAACTCGCGCACGGCGTCGTCGTGGTTGACCATCAACTGTAACGACTTGCCCTTGCGCTGCTGGCAATACTCCAGCATGGCAATGTCGCCGCCCGAGCGGACATTGCCCGCGGCCATTACGGGCCGTTTACCGATTTGCAAATCGATGCCGATCGGTTTGCCGACCTTGTCGTTGACGCGAACCAGCACCGCGAAACGCCAGATCACTTCCTTGCCGTCCTTGACGACGAATTCTTTTTTGAATGTGGTGCCAATCACTTGTTGCGGAGGGACGCCGTAGACCGTCTCGGCGAAGACACGCATGAAATCGATGTCGCCGCCGGAGCAGATCCACGTTTGAAAGCCGTTGGCCCGCATATAACTCAGCAGCTCGATCATCGGCTGATAAACGCACGCCACGTACGGCTTGTTGAATTTGGGATGCTTGGCGGTGTGCAAAAAGTTACGCACATCCTCGGCGTATTGCTGCTGCGACATGTCGCAATGCGTTGCAATGAGAACTTCGACGATGGCTTTTTCGCCGGCCTTGGCGATGTAATCGAAGTCGCCTTCCAAAGCGGCCTTGAAAGGTTGCTTGGTTTTCAACGTAGCGTCTTTTTCGGACATTTCCTTGAGCCGGGTCAACGCGAACTCGATTTCGACCGTCGGCTTTTCACACCAAAGTGTGCCGTCGTTGTCGAAGGTGACGATGCGCTCCGCCGGAGGAATGTAATCGGGGCCGTTTTTGTCCGTGGCTGCTTTGACGAAATCGAGAATGGCTTTCTTGTTGGGTCCGTCATTCCAGGACGGCAGCGGATCGCCCTGCGTGGCAATGCGAGCCGGCACGTTTTCAGGCGCAGCGGAAAGCGCCAGCGGAAAGGCCAACAACATCAAACAAAATACGCGGCGAATCATGGGCACCTCGATTGGTTTGTTTGAAACTTGCGGGACCCTAATGGACGCGGCGCATCTTGAACACCTCGCCCTTGTCAAACTCGACGATCAACGTGGTTGGCGTCAGTTCCCGAATCATGCATGAACGGGTTTCGTCTTGCCCGCTGTTGGGATTTCGCGTCGTGATTAAGAGGTTTTTGTCTTCCACGGTGACGCTGCCCTGGAGGACGTGGGTTTTATTGGGGTCAGGACTGGGGAGGCGTGCCTCCAGGGAGCCGAACCGGGAAAAATCAAAAATGGCGCCCTGCATGTCCTTGCCATCGTAGACCTCCCATTTGCCGACCAACTCTGCCGGTAGTTTATTCCAAAGGACTAACTCGGCAAATGCCCAGGTGCCGCCGAAAGCACCACCGACGCACAAGACAATAAGGAGCCAGCGTGGCAGCATGGCTTTGCGGACATTGTTGGTGAATTGGCGCTGTGTGGGATTCGCCGGGCTGTGCTTTTGCGCGTCGGGTCCGCCGCTCTTGACACCGTGGCGATGCGTTTGATTCGCGGGACCGTGTTTGCGGACCTTGATTCCACTCTTGTGGTGTTTCATTGGATGACCTCGGTAAGAACACCTTTGGAGTGCGGCGGCAAGTCGCCGCACTCCAAAGGCTCCAGCTAATCGCGGAAATTCGGAGCGGGCGCGGGATGCTGATCATTCCCTACGTCCACTGTCACGCGGCGGATCTCTCCGCCCGTGAAGGGGAAATTGCTCCCCATGTAATCCAGACTCACGGCGGAGAGCGTGTCTCTGCCGACTGACAGGCCGTCGCCCGAAAGCGAGTAACCGATGGGGCAGGTGATGGGAATCTCACCGGTGCCCACGGCCTTATCGTTGAAATAGAGCGTGACGGTGCCGGGAGCGCCCTTGCCGACAGAGAAGTCCGGCGCTCCCGTCTTCTTGAACTCCATCTTGAGCGTCACCTTGCCCGTGGGCACCTTCTGGGTGGAGATGACCTTGTACTCGTTGATGGCCACATAGTTTTGGGAGTATTGAAGCTTCTGGTCCTTGTTGATGAACAGGGTGTAGCCCGCGAAGGTGCCGCCGTTGGCCAGCAGCACGCCCGTGGCGCCATCCTTGCCGATCTCGACATCCGCGGTGATCGTATGCGAACGGTTGCGCACATCCACCGCATTGGAGCCGTCCACTTCGCCGGTTCCGGCGTAGTAAACGTACTTGGTGCGCGGTTCGGACATCTGCGGCCGCGGCGTAATCAGCCGCAGTTGCAAGCTGGAGTCCACCGGGAAGACCTTGTACTTGCTGGCTTGCATGAACCACAGCTGCTTGAGCTGATCGAGCTTGGCCGGGAACTTGGCGGCCACGTCGTCCGCTTCGGAAAAGTCCTCGTTGAGGTTGAATAGCATCCACGGGGCCTTGTCCATGTACTCGGCGGTGGTCGGCTCTCCCGACGGCCAGTTGGGAGCGCCCACGTGAGCGCGCCAGCCGTCGAGTTGAATCGACCGCGAGCCGAGCATCTCGAAATACTGGGCCTCGCGTGGTAATAGCGCCTTTGGATCATCAAAGGTTTTAGCAAAGCTGACCCCCTCAATGGGCGCTTGAGCCACCCCGTTGATGGACGACGGCATCTTGAGATTCAATAACTCCAGCGTGGTCGGCACCAGGTCGATGGCGTGGACGAACTGATGGCGAATATCGCCCTTGGCCTTGATGCCCTTGGGCCAGTGCAAGATGCACAGATCGGAAGTGCCGCCGCGGGTGACGATCTGCTTCCACTTGCGGAAGGGAGTGTTGCTGGCCCACGCCCAGCCCCACGAATAATGGCAGTAGGTGCTCGGTCCGCCCCACTGGTTGATGTGCTTCATGTTCAACGCGACCGTTTGCGGCACGTTGTTGAAAAACAATAGTTCGCTGAAGGAACCGTTGGGGCCGCCTTCCGAACTGGCGCCGTTGTCCGATACGGTGATGATCAACGTGTTGTCCAGCTGGCCGATTTCTTCCAGGAACTTGACCAGCTCGCCTACGTAATGATCGACGTAGGAAAGATAGGCCGCGTAGACTTCCATCTGGTGGCTATAGAGTTCCTTTTCTTCCTTGGGCAGCTTGGCCCACTCGGGGACGAACTCGTCGCGCGGCGACAGCTTGGTGCCCTTGGGACAAATTCCCATCTCGATCTGCTTGACCAGGGCTTTCTCGCGGTAATCATCCCAGCCGGCGTCGAAGACGCCCTTGTACTTGGCAATCCAGTCCTTGGGGACATGATGCGGAGCGTGAGTGGCGCCGGGGCAATAATACAGGAAGAATGGGCGGTCCGGCGCCACTTGTTTTACGTCGGCTATAAACTCCTTCGCCTTGTCCGTGATGTCGGGGATATTGTGATAGCCCTCCTCCGGCGTTTTCGGCGCCTTGACGAAGTGGTTGTCGTAAGTCAGCCACGGATAATATTGGTCGGTATCGCCGCCGAGGAAGCCGTAGTAGCGATCAAAACCGCGGCCGAGCGGCCACCATTTGCGATTGGCGGCCAGGCTCATGTCCTCGGCCGGCGTCAGGTGCCATTTGCCGATGGCGAAGGCGGACCAACCGAAGGGCGTGAGCATTTCCGACAGCAAACCGTGCGAGAGTGGAACACGGCCGTTGTAACCGGGGAAACCGGTGGAGATTTCGGTGATGCCAGCCATCGCATTGGAGTGATGGTTGCGCCCTGTCAGGAAACAGCTCCGGCTCGGCGAGCACAGAGCGGTGGTGTGAAAGTTATTGTAACGCACGCCGCCCGCGGCGAGCTTGTCAAGGTTCGGCGTCTTGTTGGTGGGCGAGCCATAGCAGCCCAGAGCGGCGAAGCCGACGTCGTCCAGCACGATGTAAACAACATTGGGCGCGCCCTTGGGCGCGGTGGCCTGCGGCGGCCAGTCGGGGGTTGATTCGGCAATGGTGCGGCCGATTTTGCCCTTGAATGGCGGCTCGCCCGGTGGCGGCGTTACCGGGCCGGTATCAGCGGTTCCCGGCGGCGAGAAGATGCCAGCTGGGCCTTTTTTGTCGCCGCCAGTTTGAGCGGTTTCTGCCAGGGCGCTGGCGCCCGTTCCAACACGGTAGGCTGTAACCCCCGCTCCCAGGCCGGCGCCCAGGCAGAGATACAACACAATCTCCCATTTGCGTCGCATGATGCATAACTCCTTTGCAATGATTGATTCCGCGCTACCGAACGTGAGCAGCGTGGTCGAAATCCTGAACGAAGACGTGATCTTGTTGAAAAGGCCAAAATCGATTCCTGCACACCAAGTCACCGTGGAGACTATCATCTGTAAAAACATGGGGAATTCAAGGAAAATGCGCGAAGGACAAAAGTTAATCCGCGATGCCTAATGGATGACACGGAGTCATAGAATGCAAGGGTACCACCCTTGTTTTCCGTGTTGTCCGTGAAATCCGTGGTTTGGGCCTGCAATCGTCCCCGCGGGCGGCCACTGCGTTTGCAACCGAGTTTATTTTCTCAGCCCGAGGTTTGTTCGATGATCGCGCAGGTTGCCCTCGCATTTGGCCTGGCTTGTGCAACGGTCATCCTGCATGCGCTGGGAACTCTGGAGGCAATTACCCACCTTGCACGCGTCTGGCAAAAACGAAACGCCAGTCACGGGCCCATGGCATCGAGCTGGCAGATCGCCCGCATTGTCGGCTTGTTGTTGCTCCTACACCTGCTGGAAGCGGCAACCTGGGGCGGATCGTATTGGCTGTTCGGGCTTTTGCCCGATTTCGAGACGGCGCTTTATTTTTCCATCACCAGTTACACGACGGTCGGTTACGGCGATGTGGTCTTGCCACCGACGTGGCGTCTTCTGGGCCCGCTCGAAGCTGCCGTGGGGATTCTGATGTTTGGCTGGTCCACAGGCATCATGGTCGCCGCCATTACCCGAATTCATGGCGAGCGATTGAGACTGCGGCTGCAACAGGTGAACGATGATGACTGACATCGGGGAACTGGCCGCCCTGCGGCGAATCGTGACGTGCAATTCGACTATTGTCTCCGCCGGGTTTACCCCGGCGGGACGACGACTGGCCGGCTAGCGATCGTCGATCTATTCCGCCAGCCATGCCCTGGCCGCTTCGATCTCGGCAGCGTCGAAATAGCGAATCTTGGCCAGCGTGAACGGCTTGCAAACCTTGGTCATCCACTTTTCCCAGGTCTTGTCGCCTACCAATGCGATTCGTTCGATGGTAGTGCAATGCGTGGTGGAAAACTTGATGTCGTCCCACAGGGCATGAATGTCCCAACCCTGAAAATCGTGAAACTGCGCCAGAATGCTGACCTTGCCCGTTTTGGCAATGGCGTCATCGACCAGCGGTACAAATTGTTTGTAATCTTCATCGTGAAGTTTGCCGGTCAGTTTGAAACCGACGGCCTTGGGGGGAAGTCCTTTGAGCAATTCGATCATGGCTGATTCTCCTTACTGGAACGCGTTCGGATTTTTATCAGCGTATTAGAAACCCTGCGTCAATCCAATTCCAGCACCTGATACTTCCCAGCACTGTCCAGTATCGTCCCCCAAACCTTGTGCGACGCCTGGTGCTCGGACGGTCCGAAATGGATCGGCGCACCAATGCCCAGGTCAAGGTTGTTGATCGATTCAAGTGCCGCGACAAGCGAGTCGGATGTCAGCTTGCCGTTCACGCGTTTAAGGCCTTCCACAAACACGACGGCATCCAAATAGCCTTCCAGCGATACAAAATTCGGCTTGGCGTTGGGATGATACTTGGCAAGCAGATCGCGATATTTCGACACCGCCGCAGCCTGGGAATTGATGTGCGGCACCACTTGCGTGACGATCACGCCCTCGGCGTATTTTGGGCCCATTTGCGACAGCTCGTCAGCCAGGGGGTTGCTGCCCACGAACGAAACGTTGGCGAAAATGAGGTCTTTGGCTGCGCCCTTGGCGGCGCGGGCGTCCTTGACTTTCTGGATGAAAAGTGATGCTGGCCGATAAGTGGACACCATGATGACGGCGACAATGTCGGGAGAGGCTGCAATCTTTTGGACGGCGTCGTTGACGTCCGTCTTGTTGCGCTCGTGGCCCACGCGCAGAATCTTGTCGGGATCGCCGCCGTGTTTGCGCATGGTCTTGGCGACGCCGCGGAAGCCGGCATCGCCGTAGCCGTCTTGCTGGGCAAAAACCGCGATCTGCTGGGGTTTGATTTTCTTGATGTCCACAAGGTAAGAGAACATCGCTGCAGTCTCTTCCTCGTAACTGGCGCGGAAATTAAAGACGTATTTATCGGGCGGATCCTTGCGCAACAGCGGAGCGCCCGTGAAGGCGCCGAAGAAAATCAATTGCTTGTCCAGGGCAAAAGGCAGGGTTTTCTCCGTGGTGGGCGTGCCGACGTTGCCGATGATGGCAAACGCCTTGTGCTTGTCGTGCAATTCGTGCATGTTGGCCAGCGCCTTTGCCGGCTCGTAGCCGTCGTCGAGAGGAACCAACTTGAGTTTGCGACCGGCAATGCCGCCTTCGGCATTAATGTGCCCAAAATAGGTGTCAACGCCGAT
>DASRAT010000176.1:0-5138 GCA_035638015.1 Gemmataceae bacterium
CCCCAGGCTTGTTGCGAGCTGGCGTTTACTGGCTGACGACGCGGGAAAACGATCCTGGCGACCGCACTCCCTTCGCGGTGGCGCCTGACCTGCGTGAAAGCGCCAACCTCGATTTGCTCAAGGATGACGAAATCGACCGGCAACTCGGTTTCACGCCGGTGCATGTGACGGTCAAGGAAGAGCAGCCTGCCGTGTTCGCATCCGAGCGGACCAACCGCGAATGGACGAGTACGATTTTGTGGCTGGTGCTGGCGCTGGCCGTGGGAGAATCGATGTTGGCGTGGTTCTGCGGCCGCGCCTGGTAAAGTGCCCGATTTATCGTTTCGCGATCACCCTTGTGCGGCGAAGCTGCAATGTAGGCCGGCCTTCCCAGGCCGGCCTGGGAAGGCCGGCCTACAAAATGTCTCGGCAAATTATTGAGATGTTGATTGGCAAGACACTATGATGGACCTGCTTTACAAACTCCTGGGCATCGACGTTCCCGCTGGCTCGACCGCGCAAGAGTTGACGCTACAGTTCCGCGGCCCGCTGCCGGCCTGGCTGGTCATTGTCCTGGCAATCGCACTTTGTGGCCTGGTGGCTTTTCTTTACATCACCGAACGCGGCAAAGTCGGCTGGTTCATGCGCATCCTCATGGCCGGTTTTCGCGCAGCAGCATTGTTGTTGCTTTTGGCATTGATTTGTCGGCCTGTTTTGCACGCCGAGTTTGAGGCGCGCCGCCAGCGTGAGGTCGTCCTGCTCATCGACAACACCCAAAGCATGAAACAACAAGACCGCCGCCTTGGGCAAGCGGATAAGCTGCGCGTGGCGCTTGCTCAAGGTCTGCTCGACAGTGGTACCCCGTTCGCCGACAAAGGCGTGCCTACCAAGGTGCCGGCCAAGACACTGAAAGACCCGCCGCGTGCCGAGATGGTCCGCGAGGTGTTGATGAACGGCAAGCTGAACTTGCTGGCCGATCTGCAAAAGCACGGCCCGTTGGTGCCCCTGTTGTTCGGTCACGACTCTCGCACCGCTCTGGGCGGTGTCGCGCCCGATGCCAAGCGTGTCTTGACCGCCAAGGACGTGCTGGCCAAGTTCGACTCCGAGCAATCGCAAACAGCCCTTGCCGACGCCGTCAATGTCCTGCTTCAGCGCAAAGACGGTGACCTGCCTGCCGCCATCGTCATCATGACCGACGGGCAAGACAACGCCAGCAAGTATACGCTTCAAGAGACAGCCCAGGAATGCGCCCGCTTGAATGTGCCGCTGCACATTTACGGCGCCGGCTCCGATGACCCAGGCCGATTGAAACTCCGCGATCTTGTTGTTCAGGACACTTTATTTGCCGAGGACAGCGTCACCATTCCGGTCCGCTGGCGCGCCAGCGGCATGGAACAAGGCGGAACCGTTCTGGTAAGCGTCAACCTTGCCGGCGATCAACAAACCAAACAAGTGCCGATCCAGAGCGGCCAGGACCAGGTCACGGAATTCACCTTCAAGCTGCCCAAGGCCACGGAAAAGGTGAAAAAGGGCGACATCACCGCCACTGTCAAGCTGATGGAAGACGACAGTTTCAACGACGAGCAAAAACGCCCGGTCCAAATCGTCGATGGCAAGGTCAGGGTGCTGTACGTCGAATACGCGCCGCGCAAAGAGTATCACTTTCTGCTCAGCAACCTGGATCGCGACCGCCGCATCGACCCCCACTTCTGGCTCATTACCGCGGACCCCAAGGCATTGGGCGCTGAAAAGCCGAAGCAGCCCGCCGAAGAAAAGTTCCTACGCGATTTCCCCAACAAGAAAGACCTGGCCAAATACGACGTCGTGATCCTCGGCGACGTGCCGATCGACAGCCTCAAGAAAGTGCATCGCGAAGCCCTGGAAGAGTTCGTCAACAAGAACCGCGGCGGGTTGGTGGTTATCGCCGGCCGCCAGCACATGCCGGCCGCTTACGCCAACACCACCGATTTGGCGCCGATGCTGCCTGTCGAATTCCAGCCCCACAAGTTTGCTGTGGACAGCCCCGGCAGTCCGCTGGCCTTTCAGCCGCAACTCACGCCCGCGGGCCTGCGCACCGAATGGCTGGCGTTGGCCGAGAAGCCCGAGGACAATTTCAAGCAGTGGAAAGACCTGCCCGGCATCTTCTGGTTTTACCCCGTGAACAAACTCCGCCCCGGCGCGGTGCCGCTGATGGTGCACCCAACCGCCAGGATGGGCGACGAACCGATGCCGCTGGCGGCGACACATTTTTACGGCAAGGGCCAGGTTGTATTCTTGGGTTTTGAAGAATCGTGGCGCTGGCGTTTCAACACGCAGGACAAGGTCTTCGGCAAATATTGGAGCCAACTGCTGTTGCAATTGTCGCTGCCGCACAAGCTGGCCGGCAGCGCCAGCCAGGTTGAGTTCACGGTCAACCGCTCCAATTTGGTGCTGGGCAAAACCGCCACGCTTCACGCCCGGCTGCTGGATAGCAACTATGAGCCTTTCAAGGCGGCGGAGGTTGAGGGCGTGCTGGAGTACCTGGACGCCAAGCCGGGACAGGATCGCACGATGCCCTTGAAGTTCGAGCAAGTGCCCGGCCGGGAAAAAGACGGCGATTACACCGCGTTTCTGCCCAATAATTGGCCCGGTCGCTGGCAAGTGCGGCTGCTCGTGCCCGCGCTGCGCAGGCCCGGCGATCCTGAGCCGCCTTCGTTCGCCTTCAGCGTCGCCTTGCCGCCCCTGCATGAATTGGAAGACACGCCGATGGCCGCGGAAGCGCTGCGAACAGCCGCGTCGATGAGCGGTGGCAGGTTCTATCAAGAAGAGTCGTTGCACGAGATGGCCCAGAGCATCAAGCCGCGCGAAACGGTGTACACCTTGCGGCAAGAAGTGCTGCTCTGGGGGCCGCTGACGTTTTTGATCTTCACTGCTGTGGTGACTTGTGAGTGGGTGCTGCGAAAGTTTGGTAATCTGAGTTAGGCAATGATCCGGAGAACGATTATGCACGCTAACTCAGTTTCTGCCGTCAACGAACAGTTGGCCCGGCAAATCAATCAGGAAGCTCGCCGCAACCCGCATTCACCTTACGCCGGCAAGTTGGTTGGCATAGCCAATGGCCAAGTCGTCGTGGTGGGGGATTCTTGGCGGGATGTGGCCCAACAGTTGCGGCAGGTTGAGCCTGACCCAGCGAAGTGTTTTTGCATCGACGCCAGCGCTGATTATGACCGACGTGAGGATATCTGGAGAGTGCATTGATGGCCCAAGCGCATTGGCCAATCCGGAATGACCGTCCCGTGATTGAGGTCGCGTTAACAGTGGGCGGCAGCGGTCAGGATCTCGTTCGGGTATTGTTGGCGGATAGCGGCGCCGGCAGCAGAAAGTCCGTCTTTCAGTTGATTCTGAGTGAACAGGATTGCCTGCAATGTGGCGGCATGTTGATGGGTCACGTGCAACTTGGTGGCGCCTACAGCGGTATGTTTCCCGTGTATCTAGTGGATGTGCGAATTGGTCCACTGAATTTTGGTGATCCGATACCTGCCGTCGGCGTGGGCCAAGTGCCATCTGGTTTTGATGGAATTGCTGGATTTGGATTTCTTGATCGCTTTCATTATGGAAACTTTGGAAACCCCGATTACTTTGGACTCGATTTGCTCGCCGGCCCCTGATTTCAATTTTCAACCCCGTTGAGCAACCTCCTGATTTGTTGATTTTTATGCGCCAAGTGCCGCCGATCATTCTGGACAAACTCGCCGAGCTGCGCCGGCGCGAGCGCCTGCTCATGTTCCTGTGGGGCTGTGCGTGGGTCTTCAGTCTGTTCATTGCGGTTTTGCTGATCGCGTGCTTTGTGGACTGGCTGGTCGACCTTTGGGACGAGACCCCGTGGGCCTTGCGGGAATTCATGCTCTACGGGCAGCTGGCAATGGCGGGCCTGGCGGTGTTGATTCTGGTCTTGGGCCCGCAGCTCAGGCGCTTGCGGGATGAAATGCTCGCCCTGCACGTCGAAAGCAAACGCCCAGAGTTGCAGCACCGGTTGATCTCGGCGCTGGAGCTAAACCGGCCGCGTGCACGCACGGAAGGCATGTCGCCGGACCTGCTGGCGGCGATGACCACCGAGGCGGTCCACCAGACCCGGCCCATCGACTTTGCGGCGCTGGCCGATCAATCCCGCGTCAAACGAGGCTCCCTGGTCTTTTTGGGGGTGGCGGTGGTTGCCGTCGGCTTGTTCCTGCTCGGTCCTGAAACGGCCATGGCGCTGCTGCGCAGGCAGCTGCTCCAGGACGTTGACATTCCGCGCAGCGTGGCCGTGGCCAGTGTCGATCCGGGCATCTGGCCCAGCGGTGAAGAAATTCCGCTGCGCTTCAAAGTGAGCGGGCCCGGCGTGACGGAAGACCGCGGCGGCTCGGTGCGGGTCCGCGTTCCGGTCGGCAACAACGATTACCGCACCTTCAGTGTGCCGCTCAGCCTGGAATCCGCCGAGGAAGACGATAGCGCCATTTATGTTGCCAAGGTTCCGCCAGGCAGCGTCGATTTTTCCTACATGGCCAAAGTTGGCGACGGCCGCACCCGCGCTCCCGGCCAGGTGCAGTATGTTTCCCGGCCCAATGTCATTGACCAAAAGGCCTACCTCAAGCTGCATGACTACGCCGGCCTCAACCCCGCCGATGCGCTGAACGATCTGCGAACCAACTATGAGCAGCTGCATCCGCGCGGCGACATCATCGGCATGCCCGGCCTGTCAGCCCGTGTTGTGGTGAAAACTCAAAAACCGATTAAACGTGCCATCCTGGAGACCCATGGCACGCCTTATCCCAACCTTACCGGCAAGCAAACCAAATTGGCTGGCTTGACGCGCTTTCAAGATCGGGCCAATCTTGCCCTGGCCAATTTGTCCGGAGCGTTGCTGGCGCCGACGCCTTTTGGCCGCCTCAACGCGTTGTCCGCCGCCAACGCCGGGCTGGCCAATCTGCCTTTGCGCCGCTTTGAACAGTCCTTCCCCACCCCGACGGACGAGGTGGAATGGCGTTTTGATCTAAAACCGACCGAAACCAGTTACCGGGTAACGGTGTTTGATGTTCATGGGTTTGCCAGCAAAACAGAGACGGTGCGCACCATAAAGATCGAGCCGGAACCCTCTCCCACCGTTAGCCTGCACCCCGAAACCTGGCCAGCAGACCCAA
>DASRAT010000177.1:0-5601 GCA_035638015.1 Gemmataceae bacterium
GCCGGGACTTCTCGTCGGCGATATGTCGCAGCCGCGCGGCGGACCGATGATCACCGGTCATTCGAGTCATCAAATCGGGCTTGACGTCGATATCTGGCTAACGCCAATGCCGGACCGGATTCTTACGCCTGAAGAACGCGAGAACATGGTGGCGGTGTCGATGCTAAAGGATCCGTTCACCGTCGATCCCGACAAATGGACTCCACTCCACACAAAACTGATTAAGCGCGCGGCATCATCTCCAGAGGTCGATCGCATCTTCGTGCACCCCGCGATCAAAAAGGTGTTGTGCGATCAGGCGGGAGATGACCGCGCTTGGTTGGCCAAGGTGCGGCCCTGGTGGAACCATTACTATCATTTCCACGTTCGGGTTACTTGCCCGCCGGATGCCAGCGACTGCGAGCCTCAGAAACCGCTTAGCGGTGACGATGGCTGCGGGCAGGAGCTTGCCAACTGGTATGCAATGCTAAAGAAGGCGGCGATTGCGGGAGCGGGACAGCCCGCTACGGGGACTCCCCGCAAGTCTTCTATTACGATGAGCAAGCTGCCGCGGGAATGCGGGACCGTCTTGACTGCTGGCGGTTTCGAGCCGCCAGTCCCTTTCAATGCCGACAATCTGCCTGAGCCGGTGCTCAAGGCTCTCGCCAGCAAGGAAACCGGTCCTCCTCCACCCAAACTGGACCCTGCAGCTCGTCGAGCGCTGATCGCGAGCAGCTCCAAGGTGTCATTGCCCGAGCGTAATCCAAAGCGCTAATCCTCTGTTCTGGATTTAAGCATGCGCTGAACCTGTCGTGCCAAGCGATATCCCATGCCGCATGGTTGGACGCAAACGCACGCGATAGACTGCCATTCGCGTCTCAAGAAACGGTGGGCATCATGACCAGATTTGCTCTTCTCCTGGCTCTTTTTATTGCAGCGGGTTGTGGGATTTGGGCAACGCGTGCGGCCGCCTTCGATATAAATTCGGACAACTCGACTAATTCAGACGGCACGGCGGGTTTTGCCGATCCCGACGATCAGCCCATGCCCGGAATGTTGCAGATCGCGCCGGACTTGAAAGATTACCAGGGAACGGCAAATCAACTCACGCCTGACCAATCAGGGTGGATCTTCTCGATTCCACCACAGCGTTGAAGCCCGCTCCAGCAAACTAGCTAGGCCCCAAGTTGGTGGGCCGAGCCTTCTCTCGACACTCGTCAATCAGTTGGTGATGTCGAAATCCATGCCCTCAAAAGTGTAGCGGGGCTGTTGCGTCCAGACGCCGTCCTCCTGCACAGGCACCTTGTGGATTTTAACGTTGTCCACCTCAAGCTTGCCGCTCTTCTGGTTCACCCAGAAATCGATGTCGTAATACTCGTCCTTGCTGCCCGGCTTACGGAAGTCGGTACACGCAAAGTATTCGCCTTCCTTTTTCAGGTGGCGCACCGGCTGGTGAATCTCAACGAAGTCAAGCGGCACCGTCTCGCCGGTCTTGTCGTCCTTGATGTCGAGATGGCCATCGGCATCCTTATGCGTGGCGATGTAGTTATGGATTGCGCTCATCACCTGCCAAGCGCGGGTCACCTCCATGCTTCCGGGATGCTCCTGCACCGGTAACCACCACCAAGCGACCGGCATGCGGGTGACCATGACGTAGCTATCGCCTTCCTGCTTCGGGCCCTTCTGGATGCGGATATCCATCAACTTGAGGTCATTGGCTTCCGGCTTGAACCAAAAGTCCATGGCGTATTGCTTCTTCGGCTCGTCTTTGTCGTGAAAGATGGTATTGGCGAACCAGCCGTAACCCTCCATCCCGCGCACCATCTTCACCTGCTCGAAGAGGAGATTGAGATCCTGGTCTAGCTTGGGATGATGGAATACGAAGACCCCGTCTTTGCTTCGCTCATCCACCGTCTTTTAACCGCCGCGTTCACGTCATCTTCGGTGAACTCTTTGGAGGGCCCTCTTGCAGCGGAAGTTGCGGGTTGGGACGCGGGAGGAGCGACTTGCGCCGACTGGTCCTTAGCGACGAAAAACTCCCGCGCCTTCTGGATATTCCCGTCGGGATTCTGGAGGAAGGCCTCTTTCGATTTTTCTGTCGAGAAGCAATAGACTTTGCCGTCAGGCGCCGACCAACTCACCGAGCAGTCAGTCTTAACCTCCTGGCCCGACGCCAAACCCATGGCGCATTCGTTGCCGAACTCGCCCTTCGGCGAGGCGGGTGTCACCAAATCCTCCGCAACGACCGAGGACGCTGCTCCAAACCACAAAGCCACGGCGATTACCGTGGCGTGTGTAATCGAGGAAAAGCCTCGATTGAAATCATCGTACATCATCTGCTTAAATTCCTTGTCATCCCGGGCGCTGAGGCACCGTTCATATGTCAAGGCACCCGGCACCGAGACCCGCCCTCGCAGCCGCTAGGACGTCTGCCGGAAAAGGCCACAGGCTGGGGCGATTCATTGCAAAAATTGACTCCCCACTTGGCACACGTCAAACCAAACCTTGGCAGCTAGTCTGGGGCCAAGGGCCGCATCACGCTTGGTGCCCATGCGTCCGCTTTGGGTCATTAGCAGACATTTGATGGTGTATGCGCGATGTCCGCTTTACCCCCAGAAGCGGACATGTTCAGCGTCGGGATCGATGTCTGCTAAGTGCCATAAGCAGACATCGCGGCCGAATCGACCAAGGACCTGGCCGCCTGGTCATCGACGGCCGACAGCTTCGAAGATGAAGCCATTGACGATGCTCCAAATCATCTACCACCTCGACAAGCCAAGGCCGCCCTCGCGCCTCGACAAAACTCCCCTGCTCAATCCGATCGCTCAAGGTCCCCCCGCGTCGCGCTTGAGGGGTCAATCTATTGAATGCCGGCGCTGAAAGACAACCTGGGAGGAACGTTCGGGCCGACATGGTGCCGACACCGCGCCCAAGTGAGATCGCGCGGGATCACCGCGAGAGGAATATATGATGGAAGATCAGTTACTTGATTGGTTGCGGGGGCTCGCAGCCACCTATACCGAACACGGCTCCATTACATCCGAGAAGCCGGAAAATAGGTCCAAATCAGGGGCCCGCAACCACGGAGAATTGACCTTACTGGCGATCCCCATCTAAGACGGAGCGGTCTCGAAAAGCGTCGGCATTTGTTTTTCTGGTATCCTTCCGTAACCCCATATCCCCTTTAGCTTCTGAAAATCGCGCTTTTTTGTAAAAGCACCCGCAGAAATCTCGGGCGATCTCGGGGGCAATTCCGGTGGCAGAAAGACTGAAGCGCCGCCCCCGCAGCGGCAAAACGCTCGCCGTAACTGCCACGCGCTGATCTGCAGATGTTGGAATCGACACTTGGCCCCAGAGGTAGTCTTCTGCAGACTTTATCACCGCCACTTCTTTGTCAATCTTGGAAAAATCCACTAGCCAGCTCCAAAGCACTGCAGCCGACACAGGCCCGGAGCTGTCATATTCGCGGCTCTGATCAGGAAGTCCTTCGCTTATCCGACGATTTCCGCGTGTTACATCATTGTGTGGACGTGCCCGGCTGGCTCTAGCTGCCCGAGAACCGCCACTATGCAGACCACGATTAAGCCTAGTGCAATCTCGGCTGTGGTTGAGATGCAAAGTAGGCGCGCAGTCTTCTCTCCTTGGCTCGTAGCCAGCCGTGGTGTGAGCCAAAACCTGTTCACACTAGCGAACCCTAGCATGATCAGAAGTAGACCTGCTTTGGCGAGGACAAGGGTCCCATACTCCGTGCCGAAGAGATGCCGCATCCCATCTGTCATGTACCAAGTATTGACGATGCCGCTTGCGATCAGAAATGTCACCGCCCAGGTTGCCACCAAAGAGAACCGTCTGACTAGTTGGTAGCGCTCTGTGGCGCTCTTGAGCACGCTTGGCCTGATGACGATGAGCAGCGGCAGCAAACCGCCGACCCAGATTGCCGCCGTGACAAGATGCACTGCATCTGCACCAACCTGGAAGTCGCCGCTGAGGCCAAGACCCGCCCCTGAGTGGCCGCACCACGCGAGGCCGACGGCAAAAGCGACGCCGAGCAGAGCAATGAGCCAGTTCAAGGTAGACAGGAATGGCTTCCGGTATCGCAGCGCTACGAGAAGCGCGAGCAGACCCGCAATCACGAAGCGCACTAATGACACGCGACCAAATTGTGTTCCCGTCAGAACCAACCAAACGGTACTGTCAGCGTCCTCCGTGACTTGCGCCAGTTCAGAGGCGAGAAGCAACAACCATAAGCCCCCCGACGCCACAGCAATTCCTAAGCCGGTCAGCACGATCCAATCGAGTTGCCGTTGGATAGGCGCAAGCGCTTCGCGATGAGCCTTTAACTGTTCGCCAGCGACTGCCGCAGGGAAAAAGGCCGCACCAGCAACCGAGATGCTTGACGCGAAGTGGATCGCTCTTACGACGACGAGCAGATTAGACACGGACTTTGCTCAGGAGCCCGTTGTCCAGCTATCGACCGACACGGAAGTTGAAACTGCCTTGCGTGGTGTGCGTATCGACGGAGAGCACATGCCACGTCACCGTATATCCCCCTGCGGGCATTGCACCGACACCGATGCGCATCACATTGCCGCTGATGCTCTTGCCCTTGTCCACGCGCGCTCCAGACGCATTCCGTACTTCCGCCCCACTGAATTTCGGTTCGAGCTGCTGCGTGAAGTAGAGTGTGACTTGCCCAGGCGAGCTTCCAACTGTACCGCCAACCGGAGGGCTTGCATGATCGAGCATAGCGTGGGCCTGAAGCGTTGTTGCAAAGCCCACACTAACCAAAAAGAGAACGACAAAATTGAACTTACGCATGGTCATTGTCCCGATGGCCGCGACGCCGACGCGAACAGCGGCCTGCCGATGGAATTGGGGAAAATGTCGTCGAGATAGAGGTGCAATTGACCGATGACGCCGACACCGTCACCGCTTGCCCGATTGACCGGGATGATTGCTTCGACACCTAGCTGGTACTTGTCGGCCACGTAGATCACGCCGGGATTGACGGTTCCAGTCGTGCGTTCTTCGCCATTGAGGTTGGCGACCTGCGTTGAAAGATTAAACTCCACCAGTGGGACCATTCGGTTCAGGAACGGCGGCAATCCCAAGTCCTGAACGCTCGATTTCAAGTAGGGCATGCTGTACTGGAGCGATCCACCCCAATTGAAGAACTGTGGATTGTCAGTGGTCGTCACCAGTCCCGTTTGCTCGTCAAACTCGCTTGTTGAGGATTCTGTGGGGATCGCGTAGCCAAGTTGTGCCGTGATCGCGAACGGCTTGAAGAACTTCATGCTCTCCGGCAGAAAACCGAAGCCTTTGCCTGCGAACACAGTCGGGGTGAGCGTCGTGAAGGGGTCGGCCCCTATGGATGAGCTTCCGGTTCCGCCCCAATCCACGTCGAGTGCGGCTGAAAAGGCGAACTCCTGTGCGTCGCTCTTGATGAACTGGTACTTGAACGATGTTTCCAGATTGTCGAACCCATCGTGATTACCGTCGCCCGGCTCGTGCAGATGCACCCAAGTGTCACCAACAGACGCCCCAAACCTTTCAGTGATGGTCTTGGAATACTCCCCGGAAATGTCGAGTTCGTCAGCGGAGGGTTCGTCGCCATTTTTGAAG
>DASRAT010000178.1:0-6173 GCA_035638015.1 Gemmataceae bacterium
GTATTTACGCCGCTGCACGGCGTCGGCGGTATGCAGGCACTGGAGAGTTTGACCAAGGCAGGCTTCCGCGTGACCCCGGTCGAAGAGCAAATGCGGCCCGACGGCCAGTTTACCAATGTCACGCAATCGCCAAATCCGGAGGTGCCGGCGTCACTCGACCGAGCGGAGAAAGTAGCCAAATCAATCAGCGCCGACCTGGTGCTGGCCACCGATCCGGATGCCGATCGGCTGGGCGGTTTATCCGCCACAGAGTCGCCGGGCGTTTATGCCTTTCTCACCGGCAACAGCCTGGCCGCGATGTTGACCCATTTCAAGCTCACCAAGCTTAGTGAGCGCGGTCTCATGCCGGACTCGCCGATTGTGGTTAAGACTCTGGTGACATCCTCCCTGGTCACGCGCATTGCCAGGCATTTCGGCTGTCAAGTCGTTGAGAACTTGCTGGTCGGTTTCAAATACATCGCCGAAGTCTTGTGGCAATTGGAGCAGAGCGGCCAATACGAGGACATCCGCGGCACGCCTGCCGATTTCATCATCGGCTGCGAGGAAAGCCACGGCATTTTGGTGACGCCACATATCCGCGACAAGGACGCCGGCGCGGCGGCGCTGCTGATGGCCGAGTTGGCGCTCGATCAAAAACGCCAGGGCAAAACGGTGCTGGATTGTCTGCACACCCTGGAAAAACAATTCGGCTACGTCAAAAACGATCTTGCCAACATCGCCATGAGCGGGATCGAAGGCAAGGAGTTGATGGCCAAGATGCTCGACCTTTTGCGCAAATCGCCGCCCAAGGAAATCGCGGGCTTGAAAGTGACGGCGTTTGAGGATCTGCGCAGCGAAGACTGCTGGATGGGTGCCATCAAAGGTGCCACAGATTTTGCCGCTCGCAATTTCTTGATCTTTCGCCTGGGCGACAATGCCCGCATTGCGCTGCGTCCCAGCGGCACCGAACCCAAGGCCAAGGCTTATGTCGAGGTTGCAACGCCACCCTGTAAAACCGGCACCTCCGCCGCGGAGTGGCAGCAAATCCGGCAATCGGCGGACACGCTGGCCAAAAGGCTTGCAGACGATTTCCTGGCCAAAGCGCTGGGCTTGATCGGCAAGTAGCATCGGCTGTCCGAACATCATGCCCGAACTTCCTGACATCACTGTTTACATCGAACGGCTGCGCCCACGGATCCAGGGACAAACGCTACAGCGCGTGCAGATCGTCAGTCCATTTCTATTGCGGACATTCGATCCGCCGCTAGATGCTGTCGAAGGCCGCCAAATCAAAAACCTAACTCGATTGGGCAAACGGATCGTCTGGCATTTCGAGGACGACCTTTTTCTAATTTTGCATCTAATGATAGCCGGCCGCCTGCATTGGAAACCGCCCGAGGCCAAGCTGCCCGGCAAGATTGGCCTGGCTGCATTTCGATTCGCAACGGGAACGCTGACGTTGACCGAGGCTGGTTCCAAGAAAAGGGCGTCGCTGCACATCGTCCGCGGCAAAGATGCACTTTCTCACCACAACCCAGGAGGAATCGATGTACTGATCTGCGATTTACGCGCATTCGCCGGTGCATTGACAAGCGAAAACCACACGCTCAAACGCGCCCTGACAGACCCCAGCCTATTCAGCGGCATCGGCAACGCCTATTCCGATGAGATACTCCACGCCGCGCGGCTTTCGCCGTTGACGCTAACCAAACGCCTGAACGACCAGGACATCGCCCGCTTGTTCGCGGCTACCACAAAAACGCTTACAGATTGGACAGATAAATTGCGCCAAGAAGTGGGCGACGGCTTCCCCGAAAAAGTGACGGCCTTTCGCGACGGCATGGCCGTGCACGGGCGTTTCGGTAAGCCGTGCCCTGTTTGCGGGGCGGCAGTGCAGCGCATCATCTATGCCGAGAACGAAACCAACTACTGCCCGCGTTGTCAAACTGGCGGCAAGCTCCTTGCCGACCGCTCGATGAGCCGATTATTGAAAGACGATTGGCCCAAGACGTTGGAAGAGTTGGAAGAGCAGCGGAAGAATTAAGCACTTCCCACCAGCATACAAAATTCCACTGTCCCAGCCCTCACGCTTGGCATGCGCGAGCTATGCTTGCGCGGTGCGCAATCAGGCAATTTAGAGCCTCATCATGCCACAAAAAGCGTTGGTGCTTGGTACCGATTCCCGTGTTCTGCTTAGCGTTATTCGCTCCTTGGGCCGTGGCGGTGTGCAAGTCCATGTCGCCGCGGATGCACCCGACTATGCGGCGTTGCGATCGCGCTATGTTCATCAGGTGCATTCGTTGCCTCCGGTCGAAGACGACATCGCCTGGAAGCGAGCATTATTAGACTTGATGCGCCGCCAGCACTTCGATCTGGTGATTCCTTGCACGGACTGTGAAGTGCTCAGTTGCCATCGGCATCGCCACGAATTGGAGCAATACGGCAAGGTCTGGGCGCCCAACGACAAAGCACAGGGGGTTCTGTTCGACAAGTTCAAAACGAATGAGTTGGCCCGCTCCCTCGAAGTGCCGGCGGCGCGCGAAATCATTGTGACCAAGAGCTGCGATTACGAGCAGATGTTGAATCGCTTCGGCCGGCCGTTAGTCCTAAAGCCCGCCAGGTCCTATGATCCAGCGCGGCTCGGCCATTTGCATTCGGTTCGCAAGGCCTATGACGCCGAGTCATTTCAGCAATTACTGGGCGAGATGCTGACCGATGGCCCGGTGGCCATCCAGGAGAATTTCATCGGCATCGGCGTGGGTGTGGAATTACTGCTAGATGCCGGCCAACCGCTATTGGCCTTTCAGCATCGCCGCGTTCACGAGCCTTTGCACGGCGGACCTAGTTCCTACCGCCAGAGCCAAGCTTTGTCACCCGAGTTGCTGGCGGCTTCTCTGAGAATCCTTCAAGCCGTCGAATACACGGGCGTAGCAATGGTGGAGTTCAAGGTAAATGAGGCACTTGGCACCTGGGTTTTTCTCGAGGTCAACGCCCGCTTCTGGGGTTCGTTGCCGCTGGCGCTGGCGGCCGGCGCCGATTTCCCCTTTGCCTTGTTTCAGTTCCTGGTCAATGGGCGCAGAGAGTTTGACCAGCGTTACCGCGAAGGCGTTTATTGTCGAAACTGGTCGCTGGACTTGGAGTGGCAACGTCTCAACCGTCATGCTGACCATTCGGATCCGACCCTTGCCAGCCGGCCCTTGAGCGCCGTCTGCAAAGACTTGTGCCGCAATGTGCTCGCCGGACGCGAACATAGCGACACGTTCACACTGGACGATCCGCGGCCCGGATTGGCCGAGATTTTTCAATTGGCCCGCCGCATGGGGGCCAAGTTGTTGCGCTGTTTGCCAGGATTGAAAAACACTGGCGTAGCTGGAACCAACCTGGCTGGCTCCTTGGGCCAACCGCAAATTGTAGGCCGGCACGAGCGGATGCTTGGCAATGCACTGAGGTAACGGGATTCATGACCAACTGTGGCGACCAACCGACTCCTACCCTGTATTCCGAATATCCGGTCCGGCGAGATTTTGTAGAAGCGCGAGTCGTCGTGGTGAACGATAGCGAGGCATTGACCGACCACGTGACGGCCTGGGAATCTTTGGCCGCGGCTGCCCAGGAGCCCAACGTCTTTTACGAGCCCTGGATGTTCATGCCGGCACTCACGGAATATGGTCGCCGCCGTCGCTTGCAATTTGTTTTAATCTACGCTCACGATCGTAGCGAGCCGCCAGGGCCGCCGGCGTTATGCGGGTTTTTTCCATTGGAACGCCGGCTGGGATTCAAGGGCGTTCCGGTGTCGGTGTTAGGATTGTGGAGACACCTGCACTGCTTTTTTGGCGGTCCTTTGATTCGCGCTGGCGCCGCGGCTTTATGTTTCGATGCACTTTTTGATTGGGTGGCCGCTGGCCCCCATATTGGCACTTTGATGGAATTCCCCTGGGTCGCCAGCGAAGGCCCCATTGCTCAGGCCCTGGCCTCCTGCTTGCAGGCCCGCTTATTGAAGTCCTTTGAACTGGAGAAATTCACGCGCGCGTTCATGAAACGCGGCTGTTCGGGCCAGGCCTACATGGCTGCCGCACTCAGCCCCAGCCGCAGGAAAAAACTAAACAAACAGCGAAAACAACTGGGGCAATTGGGTCGGCTAAACTGCTTGACGCTGCAAGCCCATGATGACGTGGCCGCCTGGATCGAGAGTTTTTTGAGTCTGGAGGCCACTGGTTGGAAAGGGAAGCAAGGAACCGCGCTGGCCTGCAAAGAACCCGACCGGCGCTTCTTCGAGCAAATCGCGCTGGAGGCATTTCGGCGTGGGCGTTTGCGGATGCTGGCACTGCATCTGGACGGACGGCCTATCGCGCAGATTTGCGACTTCATCGGCGGCGATGGCGTGTTTTCCTTCAAGATCGCTTATGATGAGGCCTTTGCCGATTTCTCGCCTGGGATTCTGCTCGACCTGGAGAGCATTCGCCATTTTCACGACGAGGAGTGTTTGGCCTGGGTGGACTCCTGCAATGCGCCGGGCCCGTCCGTGCTGACGAGTTTGTGGACGGAAAGTCGAGCGATGCAAACCCTTATTGTGTCCACCGGTTCCAGGACCGGAAACTTGCTGATTGCACTTGCGCCCAAGCTACGGAAGTTGCGCCGGGCCATGCGATTCGCTTTTCCTGCATCAGCACATTGATCCTGCCGTAGCGAATAATCGGGGTGTAAGCGACTTGTCCATAATGGGGCCGGCGTTTTTTGCAATTGACCCACCGCTTGGCAACACCCTATAGTTGAGGGGGCAATTCTGGCAAATCCAGGCTTTTTGAGGAGTCCGGCCGTGGCCAAGAAGAAAAAGCAACCCGAAGTCGTCGGTTTCTTGGGAGTCGGTCTGGACAACACCGACGGACACAAACGTTTGACCAAGGCCGATAGCTTTCTGTTGGTCGGCGGCTCCGAAGAGACGCACGAGAAAATGCAAGAAGTGTCGATCCGCTTCAACGAATCACTCGAGCAGCGCGGCAAACGCCTGCAAGACGCCTCGGCGGAGGAAGTGGAAGAGTTGATGCGCAAGGCCATGGCCAAAAAATGAAAGTTCAAGCGCCCAGAAGACTTGAAACCTGGCGCTTCCCATCCAAGTATCATTTCCAGAAGGTTCCCATGCGGGTGCATCGCCGTGCCGGATGAGGATGCTCAACTGGTCCAACGCTGCCTGCGTGGCGATGAGCGGGCCATTGCCGCTTTGGTCGAGCGCTTTCAACCGGCAGTTTACGCCTTGTGTTGCCGGCTACTGTGGAACAGTCACGACGCCGAGGATGCCTGCCAGGAAGTGTTTTTGCGTATCTTCCGCAGTTTGAAACGTTGGGACTCCACAAGGCCGCTCAAGCCCTGGATCATGGGAATCACGGTGAACCGCTGCCGGACCTGGCTCGCTCAACGGCAGCGCCAGCCGGAGTTGGCTGCTTACTTGCAAGACATTGCTCCAAGCCGCGAAACGGCGAATGACGCTGCCGAATTGGCCAGGGAAATTCAGGCTGCTGTGGCAACGCTGCGTTGGGAATATCGCACGGCATTTGTATTGTTCCATGAACAGGGACAGGCATACGTTGACATCGCCGAGGCGATGGACAAACCGCCGGGCACCATCAAGACGTGGTTACATCGAGCGCGGCTGGAAATACTGGAGTATTTGCGTCAGCGAGGCATGGTGGAAAGGGTAGGCGATGAACTGCCGTGAAGCCGAGGAACTGTTGCAACGTCAGCTTGACGGCGATTTGATTGCGCCGCCCGACTGGGCGGAGCACCTGGCAGCGTGCGCGACATGCCGGGAGTTGTTCGCGGGGGCGCGGCAGCTGGAACGGGGCCTGGGTTTATTGATTCCGCCAAAAGCGCCGGCGATACTGTCAGCGCGGATTGTGACGATGGTGATGGCGGAGCGCCGCCGGCGAGTTTGGCGGCATTACGCGGCAGCTGGCATGTTGGCCGCTGCCTGTTTGTTGATCGCCTTTTTGTTCTTCCTCACACGACCCTCGCAAACGCCTTATGTTCCAGTGATCGCGGAAGTTCCGAAAACGCAACCCGTGGCCCCCGCCGAGCCGCCGCTGCGTGAGACCGTGAAGGAAGGCCGAGACGCCCTGGATCAGCTGACGAACAAGGTTTTTGCCAAGGTGGACGAACAGGCCGGGGTGATGGGCGATGCACTGGTGCCCTTGCAAGTC
>DASRAT010000179.1:0-4971 GCA_035638015.1 Gemmataceae bacterium
TATTCGCCGTTGCCGAAATCAAAGTAACCCCCTGGCCCTCGGAAATAGACATGCCTGCCCCTGGCTGTTTCGACAGTCGGCAGATCGGCGGCCAGCTGGCGGTGACGATTGGCCCAACTGTTGTAAATTTCAAGACAATCAAAATCGCGGCACACCAGCCCGCCAGAGACTTGGCCAAGTAATACCGCAAGGCCGTTAATGCCCCTTGCACGGAAGAGTTTGCGAAGTGTAGATGCGTCCGGTCGCGCCGTTTGAAATTGCTTCCAACTGCCGGCGGCTTTCTTGTCCCGAATGGCAATGATTGACCAACCGCGGGCAGCATAATCAAGTGCGCAGTCCAGGAGCTGCCCCTGGTCGAGGCCGGAACAATGAGGTATCATCTTTGCACCCATGAAGCGGGAGCTGGCCAGCGCGGCAAGGCGCTGGCCAGTTCCAATACCGTTCAATCGAAAAGCGATGGTTGAGAACCGTCGCCAAGGTGTGAGTCGGGATTGTTTTCAAGCCATGCAATAGCGGCGTCACGATCCGCCAGAATCCAAACTTGCACGGGCCGGGCATGGCCTTCGCGTCGAGCTGTTCGACGGAAACCATCGGCGCGAATTGCGCCGGCTTGGATCAATGCGATGGGGACAGCGCCAAATAACTTTGGACTTAGGCCAGGCGGCAGTTCGACCACGGCGCGAACGTCGTCGGCGGAAGCGTTGCCAACGGCTAGCAGCCGCAAGAGCAGAGCGCGGCGACCGCGGCGGACAAACACTTTCCGCCGTTCACTGATTAGAGTTTGGGCGCGGCGTTTCAGCCGCTCACCTTCGCTTGTGGGGATGGGGGTTGCGAGTGACATTGCTTACCCCCTTCCCACTACTCGGCACGGTCGGCAACCATCGGCAATCCATGTTTCAACGGCTTGCCGGTTCCAGCGAACCAAGGCGCCAAGGCGAGATGGCGCTGGCATTCGTCCGGCGTCGCTCAAGCGGTAAACGTGGCGAGCGCTGCAATTGAGCAGCTTGGCGACTTGCTCGACGGCGAGAAGCGCGGCGGACGGATCGGCATGTAAGGCAATAGGCATCGGGTGAGACTCCCTTTAGCTTTCAGGAAACGGCGAACACGCCGTTCGCCTGTCGTCAGGAGTCTACGCTGTCGAGACGTGGCATTAGTGACACATCAGTGTCAACTGTGCGCGCACAGTTATGTCACAGTTAGATTGGCTTGGTTTGACGTGCGCAGCCGTCCGGCTTCGGCCTTTCCTTTCGGAGTAAGCCATACGCCGCCACCCACTCCTTCGCGGCATTTCAAGAAATCCAGCTTCGCAACCTTGGCAAAATCGCGGGAGTATTTGGCCGGCTTGTGTGTGCGGTTAATTAGCCCCACAATTCCGACGCGGGTTTTTCGGCGGCGTTCCGACGTGATTTCATTTGCCAGCATCGTTTCAAGGATCAATTCGTGGCGGTCAGTTAGGCTATCATCCTGAATGGCTGCCACGTCGGTGTTTATTTGCCCGTTACCCCCGGTTTGTTCCGGCGGCGACGCGGGCGGTAGTCCCAATTCCCGAAGTATCCTCTCCCGCAGCATTTCCAGGATCGGCGCCAGATCGCCAGAAAGGAAGGTCCGGCCTTCAATCAATTTGGGGGTTTCTGGCCATATTTCGCGCTCATTGGCATTCGCCTTGTAGGCGTGTGCTGTTGTCCTGCCCGCATTAAGGCATGTGCGCATCGCCGGCTCAAGCAGGGCGATGCCGTCCGAGGTGGCAAATTGACGAGCACGATATGCTCAGCGCTCGCGATGTCGCATTGAACCTGTTTGAGGTAGGCGCCGCGCACAGCGGGTGTAAGGAGTTGCGTATTCCCTGATAAAAGATCCGCACTCATACGATTCCCCGCAAAAAAATCGGTGGTGCAGCGATTACTGGCGTACAGCCTTCCTTAGAGGCAACGGCATTGGCGCGCTTATACCGTGTCCTGATTGGCTTATTGTAGGGAATTTGACGCCGCGACATCAAAACGGTACTGGCCAACTGACGAGACTGCGGTGCGCTGCCCCCCGTTGCCAACTGCCAGGGCGATTTCGCAGTCTTGCAGGCACCCGGAATTGCGGCTTGGCCGCTTGCCGGTGAAAATGGCTTTTCTCACGCGGCCCAAAACGCCGCCCCGGCATCACGCCGGTTTTCTCGCATTCCACCCCGCTACTTCGTTTGAGGAGACTGCCATGTTCAACGACGCACTGGAGCGTTTCGGGACAGTTGACGCGCTCAAGGCCAAGCTGGTCAAACTTCGCTACTTCGCTGGCCTAACGATTCCCCAGGCAGTGGAGGAGCTCGGCATTTCTACCACAACTTGGCCGCGCGATTTCGCATTTTGTTTAGCTGATCGCTATTGGGCTTACGCACGAGCGTGGCTCCACGCTGGCCTGCATCGATTGCGAGGCCAGTTTCGGTTAACATGGACGACTGTTGTCACTGAAGGGAGATCGCAGTGTTCACCACAATCAAGGCTGCAAAGCAAGCCGGCTACCGCACCCGTAAGAAATGGGAATACGGCGGCCAGGAGGTAACTGTCAAAGGACGGTTGTTGGTGCGCCACCCTAAAGCTGCCGTGTCAAAGACCGAATGGTCAAAGCGGGGTTACCGCGTGCTCGACGAGGCCGTACCGCATAGTAGCCGCACATTTGCATTCAAAAGTGGAGCAAGCTACACCTACGACGTCTACCGCGATGACCAGCTGAAACCAAAGCGCACGTTGGTTGTGAGGCCACCAGTTCTGATCAACGTCTTGGCCGCTGTCTGGGTCATTAATCGCCGAACGAAACGTTGCCGTGACCAGGCAAGCAACTGGTACGCCAAAGGGGCGCACAGTCGTGCCGCAAGTGCCAAAGAAGAAAAAGAGCAGCTCAACAAGCTTAAATCACAGGCGTTGCATTACTTGGTTGCCGAAGGACGCCTTAAAATCGTCGCTAATCACCGTTTTCCCGATAAGAACTGGGCTGAGGTGCTGAAGGGTGACGGCTACACCTTCCACCGTCCCTGCGCCACCAAGGAGGGTGAGGCGCCAGACCTCATCAACGAGATTGAAGCAAAGCCGCGCGGCAGCAAGGAACCGCGGCTTAAAGATGCGCTTTTTACGATCAACCACTTTCTGGAAGGCAAAGCCAAAGTAGGCGTGTTTGCATGGCCAGAAAAAATTCGCCCTCGGTGGCTATCGAGGCACGTGGATGAACCAGACGATGACCAAGATGACGACCAAGATGACGAGGATGAATGGGGTTTCTGAGCGTGTGGTTCTCAACACGCCTCAAGCACGAGGCGGTCCCCTTCGGGATAGGGGTAAGGCACAAACGGCATGGTGCACCGCGCGCATGAGGCCGCGGGGCGCTGCGCCCCGCCAACTGCTCGCTGCTCGCGGTTGTGTTGCTCACCGTGCCTGCGCAGGCCCAAACCGGGACCAAGCAGCCTGCCACGTATCCGGCGTTGCCGACTGAGATCCCCGCTCAGTTCAAGCCCGTCACCGATACCTTCGACCATTCCCGGCGCAGTGTCATGATCCCCATGCGCGACGGAGTCAAGTTGAATACCGTCCTATTGATTCCCAAGGGCGCGAAAAAGGCGCCGATTCTCTTGACCCGCACACCCTACAGTGCGGACAAGCTCACAAGCCACGCCGACAGCGCTCACCTCGCCGCAGTCCTCCGCGGCTATGACAACGCTGTCGATGTGATCGTGGACGGCGGCTACATTCGCGTCGTACAGGATGTGCGCGGCAAGCACGGCTCCGAAGGAGACTATGTCGTCAATCGACCGTTGCGCGGCCCGCTGAACAAAACACCGGTCGATCACGCGACCGACACTTATGACACCATCGACTGGCTCGTGAAGAACGTCAAGGAGAGCAACGGCAAAGTCGGTATCCTGGGGATATCCTACAACGGCTTTCTCCCCTTGATGGCCCTGGTCAATCCGCACCCGGCGCTCAAGGTGTCGGTCCCGATGAATCCCATGGTCGATGGCTGGATGGGCGATGATTGGTTCCACTACGGTGCCTTCCGTCAGCACAACATCAGCTGGATTTACAATCAGGTTGCCACGCGCAAGGGAGAGGAAAAGTGGTGGCGGAGCCACAATGATGAGTACGACATGTGGATGCAAGCGGGCTCGGCCGGCGAGCTCGGGCGCCGCCGCGGAATGGATCAGATTGGCTTCTGGAACAAGCTCATTGAGCATCCCGCCTACGACGATTTCTGGCAGCATCAGGCCGTCGACAAGCTGCTTGCCGCCCAGCCTTTGAAAACGCCGGTGATGCTGGTCCATAGCTTATGGGACCAAGAAGACATCTATGGCGCTCCAGCCGTTTACAAAGTCATCAAACCGAAAGACACGGCTGGCGACAAAGTTTTCCTCGTCATCGGCCCCTGGCACCATGGTCAGATGATCGACAACGGCAGTTCGCTGGGCGCCATCAAATTCGGCAGCGATACCGCCCTTTACTTCCGCCAGAAGGTGTTGGCTCCGTTTCTTGCACAGTATCTGAAGGATGGCGCTCCCAAGGCCGACATCGCTCCCGTCACTGCCTTTGAGACGGGAACGAATGAGTGGCGCCGCTATTCTGCCTGGCCGCCGAAAGCAAAAACCACCAAAGCCGGCAAGATCACGCCGCTCTATCTCCGCGCCGGTCTAAAACTGAGTCGCGAGGCCCCCAAGGCAGGGGAGACTGCTTATGAGGAGTACATTTCCGATCCGGCCAAACCAGTTCCGTTCGTCCGGCGCCCCATTCAACCCATGGGCTACGAAGACGGCAATGTCTGGCCGCGCTGGCTCGTCGAAGACCAGCGCGAGGCCTCCGGACGTCCAGATGTTGTGACGTTCATCTCCGATGTGCTCACGGAGCCGACAAAGATTTCGGGGACGCCGATTGCCAACCTGATCGCCTCGACCAGTGGCACTGATTCCGACTGGGTGGTAAAGTTGATTGACGTTTATCCCGA
>DASRAT010000180.1:0-2249 GCA_035638015.1 Gemmataceae bacterium
GCAAGTCAACGGTTTGGAACTCGGCGCCAAATCCCAGCCGCCCACAACACGGCCCGGCATCACACTCGGGCTGCAAGCGGTGACCGCGACGGCGCGGCGCGGTTTGAGCTTCATGTTTCGAGAGACACCCGCCTCACCGGATCGCTAAGCCGTTAGCGCCATGAGATACCTATGCATCTCTCACGAATCATTGCAGTGTTGGCTCTAACGGCGCTGCTCGCGCCTAGCGCGACAGCCCAATCGCCGCGAGACGATTTGGTGCGCCTTGTTCCTGACGACGTTGCCATGTGCCTGGTCGTTCACGATTTGCGTGGCCAGGGTGATAAGCTACTGAAATCGCCGTGGGCCAAGGCGCTTAACGAATCGGCTTTTGGCAAAGTTCTCGGCGATGCACCGGAGCTCCTCAAGCTGGAGGAAGTGCAAAAGCAACTGGCGAAGCGACTGCATATTGAGTGGGACAAGCTTCGCGATGACATTCTGGGCGACGCCTTGGTTTTTGCCTACAGGCCCGGCCCGCCAGGCCAACCTGAAAAAGAACAAGGGATCTTCCTGTTGCATGCCCGCGATCCGGCGTTGCTAACCAAATTGTTTGAGCGCCTCAACGAGCTGCAAACCAAATCGGGCGAACTCAAGGGACTGAAACAGCACCAGCACAAAGGATTCAAGTACACGCAACGGCTCGAATCGGGCCACAGTCAATTTTTTGTGGTGGATGGCAACTTTCTGGCTTTCACCGGCCAGGAAGAAATGCTGCGAAAAGTGCTCGATCGCAGAGCCGACGCCAAACTGCCGCCGTTGCCGCTGGTGAAGCATCTCAAGGATGCTGGCTGCGACAAGGCACTGGCCAGCGTCTGGATCAATCCGCGGGCGTTTGAGCCCTTATTGCAAGCGCAGGCCAAGGAACTGGGGGAAACGCCGGAAGGCAAATCGCTCAAGACCTTTCTCGGCTATTGGAAAGCCCTGGATGGCATCACATTGTCGCTCGATGTTGCCAAGGGCCCGGCTGTGGTCCTGGGTGTTCACGCACAGATCGACCTGTTGCCGCCGGCCGCGCGGAAGGTGGCATTGGAGTCGGCCAATAAGTCCGAGCTTTGGTCGCGCTTTCCAGCGGATAGCATCATGACGCTGGCGGTCCGCACCGATTTCGAGGCCTTGATCGAGACCTTTGACCAGCTGATGCCCGGCCAGGCCGAAACCGGTTTGGCCGAGCTCTTGCAAAAATCGCTCGGTGTGCCGTTGAGCAAGGAGTTTCTCAAGGAACTGGCGCCGCACATTGGGCCAGACGTGGGCTTTTGCGTTGCCGGTAATCCGGTGAAGGACGAATTTCCGCATATCCTGTTTGCCTTGCGTATCCGCCCGAAGCCTGACGAGCCGGGGTTTGACAAGAGCCTGGTGACAGCCTTGCAATTCCTGGCGGCGGCCGGCGTCGGCGATTACAACCGCAAGCACAAGGATCAGATTCAATTCAAGACGTTGAAACAGGACGGCGTCGAGGTGAAGTATTTGGTCAACGACGAAAAATTCCCCAAGGGATTTCAACCGGCGTTTGCGGCCAAGGAAGGGTATCTTGTGCTTGGCAGTTCGCCGGAGGCTTTGAAACGCTTCGCCGCGGGTGCTTCCGCTGTGCCATCGGCTACCCAGGATAGCCCGCTGTTGAGACTGTCATTTCCCAAACTTTCGCGTTTGATCAAAGACCGCCGCGATGTGCTGCTCAACTTCTTGACGGAACAGCGGCAACTCTCCAAGCAAGAGGCAGAAGGTCGCTACAAGGCGTTGACGTGGGGTTTGAGTCTCTTTGAGCGAGCCGAGTTGGTGCAGCGCACGACGGGCAACCATGTGGCTTGGGTTTTTCGGTTGCAGACGGTTGATTGAGCCACTGGCCTTGATGGTCGTGGTCGAATGTGGCCCATCCCAATACGTATAAGCACGAAAGGCGATTAGCCGGGCGCTTTGGCCGCGGCGAAGGATGCCTCGCTTTGCTTCCTTGAACCCTTCGTGCCGATGTCACTTTCGGTCAACCACCTTGGCAAGGACTTTCCGACGCGGAGCGGTCCTCTGACCGTGTTGCGTGATGTGTCCTTTGAAATGTCTCCCGGCGACGCCCTTGCGGTCATGGGACCGTCCGGCTCCGGCAAAAGCACACTGCTACACATCCTGGGCACCCTCGACCAACCCACATCGGGCAGCGTTCGCCTGGACGGCCGCGATCCGTTTGCACTGCCGGAACGCGAGCTGGCTGATTTTCGCAA
>DASRAT010000181.1:0-3989 GCA_035638015.1 Gemmataceae bacterium
TAGCATTCTGACTTCGCTAGAACCTGAGCTGCGCAAGATCGGCTTGATTCTGATCAACGTCAACATCACCGACATCACGGACGAATCGGGTTACATCGAAGCCATTGGCCGCAAGGCCGCGTCGCAAGCGGTGCAGCAAGCGAAAGTGGATGTGGCCGAGCAGGAAAAACACGGCCAGATCGGCGTTGCCGAGGCGGAACGCGAGAAAGCGATCAACGTTGCCAATGCCGTAAAACTCAAGGAAATCGGCACCCGTGAAGCGCTGCGTGAACAGGCCGTTCGCATCGCCCAGCTCGACAAAGAGCAGAAGATCGGCGAACAAACCGCCGCGCTAGAACGCGAAACGCAAGTCAAGGACGCCGAACGCAAGATGCGTATCTCCATCGCCGCAGCCAATGCCAATGCCATCAGCGGCGAAGCGGAATCGCAGGCGCAAGTTGTCGGAGCGCAGGCGACCTTGCAAGTCAAACAAGCCGAAGCCTATCAGTTGGGCGAGACCCGCAAGCGCGAAGCCGAGGCCGCCGTGCAAGAAGCGCAAAACAAAGCGATGGCCCGCGCGGCACTCGCTCAAGCCGAACGCGTCGAAGCCGAACGCCGAGCCGCCGTCGAAGCCCCCGCCAAGGCGGAAAAAGCCCGCATCATTGTCGAAGCGGAAGCCGAAGCCGAGAAACGCCGCATCGAGGCGGAAGGCCAGGCCTCCGCGATCTTCGCCAAGCTCGATGCCGAGGCTCGCGGCCAATATGAGATTCTCGCCAAGAAAGGCGATGGCCTCAAGCTCATCATCGAGGCGTGCGGCGGCTCGACTCAAGCGTTCCAGCTTTTGATGCTGGAGCATCTGGACACGCTGGCCAACACAGCAGCCCAGGCCATCTCAAACATCAAGTTCGACAAGGTCATCGTCTGGGAAGGCGGCGGCTCCAATGGCAACGGCAGCAACACCACGAATTTCCTGCAAAACATGGCCCGGGCGATGCCGCCGATGATGCAGATACTGAAGGATATTGGCGGAGTGGAGTTGCCGGAGTATATCGCGCGGTTGAATCCGGAGGGGCCAAATCATCAAGACGCCAAGGCGGATGGGGTGAAGCCGACGACGGGTAAGTGAATCATCGCGTAGGTGTCAAAGCCCTGCGGAGTCGGGGAACGAGGGGCGGAGTTCCAAAGCTGCCCCTGCCCTACACCGAACTTCCCGCCAGCCAACCCGTGCTCCACGCCGCTTGAAAGTTATAGCCGCCAATAGGCCCGTCCAGATCCAGCATCTCGCCGGCCAGGAACAGGTTTGCCATCTTCTTGCTCTGCATGGTCCGCGAATCGACCTCGTCCAGGGCCACGCCGCCGGCGGTCACCTCCGCTTTTTTGAAGCCCAACGTTCCCGTGAGCGGAACCTGCAACTGCTTCATTTGCTGCACGAGTTTGGTTCGCTCCTCTTTCCGCAGACCCACGGCCAGTCGGTCTATCGGCAAACCGGTCAGTGACAGCACGGTGTCACAAAGCCGCCGGGGCAATCGCGTGGCCAGGACGCCGGACAACTGTTTTTTAGCTGAGGTAATCGACTCGCTCCGCAACCATTCAGAAAGCTCCTCGGTCCGCGAGGCTGGCAACAAGTCCAACTCCGCCGTCAATTGTTGCGGTGTGGGATGGCCGCTGACGACACGGCTCACGTCGAGAATGACCGGACCGGACAGGCCGAAATGGGCGAAGACCAATGAGCCGCGTCTGGTGGCAAGGGCGTTGCCAGCATCGAGGATGCGCACGCCCACGTCTGGCAGGGTGATGCCGCGCAGCTCGGCGACCCACGGCACCGCCACGGTCAACGGCACCAACGCAGGCCGCGGCGGCACGATGGTGTGGCCAAACTGGGCGGCGATGCGGTAACCGTCGCCAGTGGTGCCGCTGCCGGGATAGCTCTGGCCGCCGGTGGTCAGGATGATTCGCGCGGCGGTCATCGTTCGCTGTGGTGTGGTGACCGAAAAGCCGTCCTCAGTGCGTTGCAAGTCGGTCAGAGGTTCGCCAAGTGCCGGCGTTGCGCCGCTGCGCTCCAACCGCCGTAAAAGTGCGTCCAGTACATCGACTGCTTTGTTGCTAACGGGAAAAATCTTGCCCGTTTCCTCGATCTTGGTGGCAACGCCTTCGGCCTCGAACAGAGCGACAGTGTCGTCCACGCTCAACGCGGCCAGGGCTGAATGCAAGAACCGTCCGGGTGGGCCATAGGCCTCGACAATGCCGCGATTGTCAGTGGCATGCGTGATGTTGCAGCGCGTGCCGCCGGACATGAGGATCTTGACGCCGGGCTTGCGGTTTTTTTCCAGGAGCAACGTGCGCCGGCCGCGCTCAGCGGCGCGCAAGGCGGCCATCAAGCCTGCCGCGCCGGCGCCGATGACGATGACATCCCACATCCAGAGCGCTCTTTTGTTTCACGTCGAATAAACCCACTTCCCCAACCACATCGCCGGCAGCAACAGCACCAGCACGAGCAGCCCCACCGTACCCGCCAGTGATGTCGCCAGCACCGCATCTAGCACGACCAGGCCGATGATCGCCCGTTTGACGCCCGCTTGTACATATTTCGGCGACGTATTGCGAATCGCCGCCGCCGCGGGGATGCCGACCCAGAAACCAAACGCCACGAGCAGGTAAGGAAACAAAAGATGGCCTATTTGGCCAACGGTTTCTCCGCGCGCCTGTTGCCTGCCCAGCGCCGGTAGAAACAACGCCAACGGCAACGCCGTCAACATCACCAGCGCCGCGGCCGCCAACTCCAGTTGTTTGCTGAGCCGCGCTTCCTTCCGCGCGAACCAGGTCACGCCGACGATGTAAACGCCAACGACCAGCGCCAGCACAAAGCCCCAGGACGGTATGCCGTCGACGGCCACCGTCAGTCCCAGCAGCACATTGAGAAAGCGGCACAATCCCATGCTGACCGGACCGAGAAATGTGCGTTTCAACCAGGCGTCGTAAAGCAAGATCGCCAGCACCAGCAAAATCGCGACGATGAGCGGCCCACTTTGAAAGCCGTCGCCCACAATGCCGGCAAGGATGGCAAACATGATTCCCGCGGCGAACAACACCACTCCCAGACGCATGGCTGCCCCGCGGCTGATGCGGTGCGACGGCAGCGGCCGAAAGGGCCGTTCCTTCAAGTCCTGGTCGTAATCAAAATAGTCGTTCCAGACCATGCCGGCGCAATACAGGCAACTCGACGCCACCACCAAGCAGAGAAAAGGCCCCATTTGTTGGGGCAAGGAACCGGTGATCAAACCGGCCATTGCAATGTCGGCCATCGCCGTGAAAACATTGGGAATGCGAAGAAGCTGTGCATAAGGCAACAAGCGCGAGCGGCGCTCGGTCCCCTCGATGGTGCCACTACTCATCGCCCGGCTCCCACAACTCCGGCCAGCAATTTCGACACGCGCTCGTAAGCCGTCCGCGCCGCCGGGTCGGGATCATCGACGTAAGGGTAAAGCTCAATGGTGATCCAGCTATCGTAACCCGTGGCCTTGATCGCCTTGAGCGTGGCGGCGAAATCAATGACCCCTTCGCCGGGAACAAGATGATGATGCACTCGCGTGGCGGCGATGTCTTCGAGGTGATAATGCTTGGTGTATTTCGCCATTTTCGGCACGGTCGCCGCGGGGTCGTCCTTGACGCAATAGAAATGCCCAATGTCGAAATTGAGGCCCACCGCCGGCGAATCGATGTGCTGCATGAACTCCAGGAACTGATCGGCCGTTTCGATCAGCAAATCCGGCTCCGGTTCGACAAGCAGCAAGACACCCTCTTTCTCCGCATGGCCGACGACCGGCTTGAGCATTTCGACAAATAGCTTGAGCGCCGCCGACCACGACGCCCCTTTCTCGACCGGCCCGCCCGGCTCGGTGGTGATGCACTTGGCACCAAGTTCCTTGGCGAGCGTCAGCGCTCGCATGGTGTGATCGATGCGAATGTTGCGATAGTTGATATCCGGCTCGATCCACGACGGATGCCAGTAT
>DASRAT010000182.1:0-4201 GCA_035638015.1 Gemmataceae bacterium
AATGGCGTCGCAGCTGTCCGCTTCGGCATGGGCGACTGCGGCGACATTTACATTGGCTACGGCCGCGCGTTCACCGGAGATGCCTGGCAGCGCGAGTTTTGGCGGGTGGAGTTTCGCGTGAAGTTTTAGCTACGTGCCAGCTGCACCGCCGTCCCATAAGCCAGCACTTCCGTCACGCTCGCCGAAAACTCCGTGGCATCATAACGCATGGCAATGATCCCATCGGCCCCCATGTCAAGCGCGTGTTCGACCATGAGTTCATATGCCTCACGACGAGCGGTCTCGCAGACATCGGCGTAAACCTGGATATTGCCGCCGATGATTTGCTTGAGGCCGCCGAAGAAGCCCTGGGCGATGTTCGGCGAACGCACCACGATGCCGCGGACGACGCCGAGATACTTGCGGATGCGATAGCCGGTGACATCGTTGCCGGTGGTGACGATGAGTCGGGCGCGTTCGGGCTCGTCGCCTTGGTCGTAATCGTCGTTTGCCGGAATGGGGGGAGGCATGGGAATTCCTTCGCCTTTATTGCGCCAGCGCTAACCCTGGTTTTTTCGCCAGCCAGCCACCAATGCGCTCGAACAGCGGGCTGACCATTTCCTGTGTCATGGCCCCCATCGTGGCGATTTGCACAAAACGCCGTTCCGCAAGATATGCACTTTGGCCGCCGATGGCGAAACCCCAGGCGCGGCAGCGATCCACGAAAGCGCCGGCACTGTCGTCGCCCGGCGGCGTGAAGGTCGTCACCACGGGGCAAGCCCATTCTTCCTCGGCCAGTGGCTCCAGACCCAGTTGGCGAAGATTTTGCCGCACGACGGAACCCAATTCCGCATAACGCTGATAGGTGGCTTGCGCTCGCTCCGTCGTGGCATACTCCTGCAGAGCAGCTTCCAATGCCAGCAAGGTGGGGGAGGGGAAAGTGTAGCATGGTCCGTCGCTGCTCAGGGCAGCGGCGATGTCGAAGTAGCTGGGAATGCTGGTGCGATCGACTGTTTGCAGTGCTTCGGCGTCCGCGAAGATGAGGGCGGCGCCCGCATAGGAGCCAAGCGATTTGCCTGTGGCGCCGCTGGCCAAGAACACATGGCGAAGGTCGAGCGGCACCGCGCCAAGACTGCTGATGCAGTCAACGCACACACGAATGCCCCGCCGACGGGCAACTTTCACAAGTCCTGGCAGGTCGTTGAGTACGCCGGTACTGGATTCCTGATGGACTCCCCAAACCCAGCTGCCTTCAGGCTCTTTGGCCAAAGCCGCGTCAACCTCGTCAAGATTCCACGGTTTGCCCCAAGGCCAGCTGAGCAGCTGCGGCTCCAAGCCAAAGCGTGTCGCTTGTTTGGCAAGGCGATTGCCAAACTCGCCGTTGATGAGCAGAACGCCGTGTCCGCGACGGGGAGTGTCACGCTGAAGCGCGGCTAACGTGGCGGCAATGGTTTCATTGGCGAGAGTGCCGCTGCCGTTCAATATGGCAACAGCCCGGCCGCCCACCATCTCGGCCAGCAGCTGACGCACGCCCAAGAATCGACGAATAAACTCCGGCCCGCGATGATAGGTCGGCGGCTGGTGAAAGGCGTCGCGCACGGCTTGCGAGGTTGTCACCGGGCCGGGCAACAAGCATATTTCACCGGGCCCAAGATCGGACTCGCCGTTCTGGCCATTGCGGCTTGTTTTCCGTGCTTGTCGCACACGCATTTCCCACAAATTCTTCATGCGCTTAATCCGATACGGCAACTGATTGACTTCCAATACCATCGGAACAAACGACGCCTGGCCGGAGCGCACCGCGGGGCCGAGTGGGGCGAAGCCGATTTGTTCATACAAATCGAGCCGGCCTTCCACGCCGGAAATGAACAGGTGGGTGTAGCCCTGTTCCACGGCATGGGTGTACATCGTATAAATCAGGCCGAAAAACACATTGCTATTGCGTTCCTCCGGTTCGACGGCCAACAGACGCACTTCCAGCGGTCTGGTTCCAGGGCGGGTCAGGATGGACGGATCGCTCAGCCGCTCCGCGACCGAAAACGGGGCTTGATCGTGGACACTCAGCATTCCCACCAGTCGGTCGTCCTTGAGGACGACGAAATAGGCGTTTTTGCGGTGGAACTTGTCAACGAGGAACCCGTCCCCATTATCGGCGTGCTGGGGAATCTCGCCCACGAACGTCTGATAGTTGAGCCGATGAATCTGCTCAAACTCGTGCCTGGCGTCAGCACATTTGAAGACATAACGTCCAACTTGCAACATTCGTCGACCACCTCCGACGCTGCTTCGCCTTGGCGATGGCGGCGAACGCTCGTGGACTTGTCGTCCGGCGCTCGCGGGGCGCAGTTGCGCGCACAATTGCCCTAGGCAGAGAGGTTACAAATCCTTAGGGCGGATTGCAAGGCGCTGGTTGCAGGAGTTTTAGGCATTTTCCGCCGGGAGGTCAAAGTCTAGCGGTGAAGACTAGCCCTGACGGGGGTAGACCCAGGAGGGTCGCCCGCGCAATCGGTATAATCGGCAAGGTCGGTTGTCGCCATTGCACAGTCACGAATCACCCAATTTGGAGGCTTTTTACCATGCCCACCGTGAAACTGGTCGATGAGCACAGCGACCATCCCATCGTCAAACGCGTCTTCGCCGACATCAAGGCGACCAAGAAGATCGACCGTGTGCCCAACATCTGGCGAGCGCTGGCGACGCATCCCGAACACCTCGAACTATGCTGGACACGGCTCAAGGCGATCATGTCACCGGGGAAGCTCGACATGCTGACCAAGGAAATCATCGCCCTTGCGGTGTCGGTGACCAATAGCTGCAAGTACTGCATCAACTCGCACACGGCGGCGGTGCAAAAGTTGGGACTCGACAATCAGGGATTGGGCGAAGCACTGGCGGTGGTGGGGCTTTATAACCAGATGAACAAGCTGGCGGATGCGTATCAGGTGGAGGCGGATATTTTGCCGGTGACGTGAGGCCCTTGCGGCTTATCCCGGCGGCCAATTCATCACCCGTCCCCCCAATAAATGCATATGCAAATGCGGCACCGTCTGCCCCGCTTGCTCTTTGCAGTTGACCACCAGGCGATAGCCGTCCTTCAATCCCAGCTGCTCTGCCAGCTTAATTGCCGTCAAATGCATGTGGCCGAGCAAATCCTTGTCGGCCGGCTGCAATTCGTCATGCGTGCGGATCACTTTTTTGGGAATGATCAGCACGTGCACTGGCGCCTGCGGGTTGACGTCGTGAAACGCCAGGCATTGATCGTCTTCATAGGCGATCTTGGCGGCGATTAGCTTGTCGATGATCTTTTTGAATATGTTGTCAACCATCATGATCGTTTTCCTCCGTTTGGGGCCGATGGAACTACAATAACGCTCCGTGCCGCCGGGTTCAACGGGCGGTCGAAGGAGCCAGTGCCATGCCGTGGATCGTGGGCATCGATGAAGCGGGTTATGGGCCGAATCTTGGGCCTTTTGTGATGACCTCCGTGGCTTGCCGCCTGCCCCAGGCTCGCGTGAAGGCTGACCTTTGGGATGTTTTTGGCCGCGTGGCCCGGCGGCATACCGATCCCAACGATACACGGTTCGTGGTTGCTGATTCCAAACTCGTTTACTCGCCAAGCAACGGATTAAGCGACTTGGAGCATAGCGTGCATGTCGCTTTGCACGGCGAACGGCCGGCAACGCTGGCAGCTTTTGTCGACCATGTCAGTCCGCTGTGTCATGAAGAATTGCGGCGGGAAGTGTGGTATGAAGGCACGACGCCGCTGCCCGTCGCGGCCGACGCCGCTGCTTGCACCGGCACCACAGGGCAACTCAATGATCTTGCTAAAAGCTTGGATATCCACTGGGGACTGATTAATAGCGTGGTCGTTTGCCCCGCGACGTTCAATTCCTTGACGGACACGAGCGGCTCCAAGGGAGCGGTATTGGCGTCATCCGTTGTCCAACTACTGCGTGGTTTGCCGGCTGATGGCGATGATGTGTCGGTTTTCTGCGATAAGCACGGTGGACGCAATACCTACTGCGGCGTTCTGCAACCTGCCTTCGATGATGGAATGGTGATGGGCCGGGAGGAAGGCGGCCTGCGCAGCAATTATTACGTGACGGATCGGGGCCGACGCGTGGACATCACCTTTGAGCCGCGGGCCGATGCCAATCATTTCTGCGTCGCCCTGGCGTCGATGGTCAGCAAATACTTGCGCGAGCTTTTTATGCTGGAGTTC
>DASRAT010000183.1:0-3970 GCA_035638015.1 Gemmataceae bacterium
GCGATCATGGTTTTGCAGTCGGGGACGAAGGCCAGCGCGGCGTATTGCCCGTGGATTTCCCGCAGAAACTTACCGGAGTCGGCTTCCCAAAAGACAAGAGGCGTGGCAACACCTGGTGCGGCAACCATTCGTTGGACAAAAAACTTGCCATCCGGCGACATGTGTGTCGGTAGTCCTGGACCAAAGCCTCTTTGAAGCTTCACCGATTCCAGAATGTATGTCCGTTTTTTACCTGTTGCCAAGTCGATTTCGACGCACTGATAGTCCTTGGTTTGGTCGCTACTAAAAGAGGCTTCTCTTGCCAGTTTCGCGTCCGCGGTCGTAAAGATCACGCTGTTTCTGCTTTTCTTGTAGGCGCCGCCACCGAAACTGACGGTAGTTTGCCCAGTCGCCACATCCCAACCTCGAGCCCAACCTCCCCCCGCCGAAGCCAAATGTTTGCCGTCCGCGCTAAAGGCAAGATCAGCGTGTCTCCATCCTCCAAGCGTCACGACGCCGAGTTCGAATTCTTTGGCAACGGGAATAAACGCCCCGGTGATCGGTCCGTGACGAAATGCGACGGTCCCAAGCCGTGTCGAGGCGCCTTTCGGCAACGGGTCACCAAACAGATCGTGGCCCGCCGCCGGCTGCTTTGCCTCTTGGATCGCCACCGCAGCGACTGCTGGCTTGACCGGCTGGGGCACTACCGGCTGGCTCGGCTTGTCACTAGTAGCCCAACTGCCCAGGGCCCATGCGCCTCCCACGAAAAGGGCCAGGGTGGAACTCAGGGCGATCTTGGTGATGATGGACATGTAAATCTCTCCTCGGACAAGAGCCAACACGGTTGCGGATATGGCGGCGTTTTTACCCGTCGCGGTACATGAGGCCAAAACTGATTCGCGAAAGCTTCCCGCCAGTGCAATGCAGGCGGCGGACGGCGCCAAGAAGCCGGCAAACAAGCCCGCTCCGAGCGTCGCACCGCGACGAGTCATCCGCGTTTTCAACAATTCGCGGCCTTTTTCCAACCGTCGCCGCAACGTGCTGAGGCCCCAACCGAGTTGCTTGGCCGCCTCGTCTTGTGTCCGGCCTTCCAGGTAACACAGCAGCAAGGGCAGCCGAAAGCGTTCCGGCAAACGCTGTAATTCCTCATCGAGGACGCGCAGCAAATCGTCCCAACCAGCATTGCCCGCTGTCAATTGTGCTTCCGCCTTGGCCGCCCGCTGTTCACGTTTGGAGCGCGCGGTTTCCGCAAGCCGGGCTTTCCGAGCCAGTCGTTGGGCCACGCCGTAGAGCCAGCTGGCCAAGCTCTCGCGGCGCCGCACCGACCGGGCCTTGCGAGCCAGCACCAAAAACGTCGCTTGCAAAACATCCTCGGCAAGGTGTTCGTCGTGCAGCAGCCGGCGGCACATTCCCATCAGCATCGGTCCGTGTCGATCCAGGATTTCGGCAAAGGCAGCTTCATTGCCAAGCTCGGCGAAACCGCGCAGGAGTTCGCGGTCGCTGAATCTCGACAGCGGCGGCGCAAGCAGACGCCGGAGCAAGTCTGGCAACGAACTCAACGGGTGGGCCATTGGACTCCAAGGAGGCATGCGGGAACGGACGTTGAACCCTCCCTATTTATAGTCCCAGCAGACAAGGGAAAATGTTCAGATTTTTTGGGCAAAAAAAGCGGCGCTGAATAATCGCGGGCCAAAGTTCTTTGGACCGAGGCGATTCAGCGTCGCTTTCGAGCGACCACCGATGTTGTGGCGGCACTGTCCAGCTAAGTGCATCATCCCGTAAAAAGGGGAACAAAGCCAAGTGGTCGGAATGTCATCAAGCTCACTTGGCCAAATCCCATACCAACGCCGTGCTGTCGGTGCTGGTTGTTGCCAAGCGCTTGCTGTCCGGGCTGAAGGCCAGGGCCGTGATGCCGCCGAGGTGGCCTTCGAACCGCCATTTCGCTTTGTCGCCACCCACCTCCCAGACGCGCGCCGTCCAATCCCCACACGGCGCGGCCAAAAGCTTGCCGTCCGGGCTGAAGGTGAGCTTGTCAAAGTTTGAGTATTCATCGTCGATTTGATCCAATAGCTTGCCGGTTGCGGGATCGAGGACCGAGATGCGGATGAAACTCGTATCCTTGGGCTGCCAATGGAGCACGGCAAATGCGATTTTGGCGCCATCCGGCGACAACGCAACGGCTTCGAACTTGGAGCCAGGAGGCCCTTTCGGCCCGTCTTGCTTCTTTGATTTTTTAGCTGGGGCTTCGATTATTTTGTTGCGCACTAAATTCCAGGACGATTTTTCCTTGCCGGTCTGCACGTCCATCACGGACACGATGTCATTGTTCTGCAAAATAAGCGACTGGCCATCCGCGGTGAAACCGTGGACGACAAGACCATCTTTAACGGGCATTTTGACACGCTGAATGAGTTTCGCCGTTTCGAGTTCATAAATGTTAAGCCCGCCATCGTCGTCGTAGGCTCCAATGCGCTGGCCATTTGGCAAAACGAACACGGCAGTGAAGTCCTTCAAGTCCAACAAGACCTTGCCGCTCATTGGATCTAAGATACTCCATTGGTCGTTCGTAAAACCGATCACCTTCTTTTCGATCACCTTCCTCTTTCCGATGAGCTTAGCGAGGACCAAGGCGCTTCGCCCTGGCACAAAGCGCTGCCAATGGCCTTTTGGCGCTGTGTCCAACGATTTGAGCAATCGGCCTGTGAGCGCGTCCCATTCGCGGAAGACTTTGTCACCGCCGATCGTATAAATGGTTTTGCCGTCGGCGTTGAAACGCACGTCCGCCAATTCGGTTGGACTGCCTTCCAAGGGGCGTCGTTCTTTGCCCGTTTTCATGTCCCAAAGGCGGATGATGCCGATCCCGTCCATCGTTGCCAGCACCGTTCCATCCGTGTTGACAGCCGCATACCTTCCCCTCATGTTGTCGGGGACGACCAGACGTCCGTTTGGGCCCGCGTCCACGTCCCACGCCACGATTTGAATGCGGTAATCCGTGTTCAGGCGGTCTGCGCGGGGCGGTTCCTTGACCCATGAAGTGGCAAGCAAAGTACGGCTATCGGGTGTGAAAAACAATGATTCGACTTTGGAACAGTCTTTGGGGAGTTCAAAACTCCGTTCTTCGATGCCTTTAGCTACGTCCCAAAGTCGGAGGATGTCTGGCGTGGCCTTGCCGTGCACGGTGACTAGCCATTTCCCGTCTGGTGAAATAGCCATATTGCCAACCCCCTTGACGTCGGCGACTCCGAACGTGCGCTGCTCCTTGCCGGCGGCAAGGTCGAAAACGTGGATGGCATGGGCGTCGTCACCGACGAGAATGGTTTTGCTGTCGGGGGCGAAGGCTCGCGCGGTGAACTCTCCGATTTCCGGCTTGATATGATGCGCGACCGTTCCGTCGGCCGTGTTCCAAAGAAGGACGTCAGATCCATATCCAGCGAATAGCTTTCCGTCCGGAGAAATCATAATCGGCACGGAGGATGTTGCCTCTTTGTCAGGAAGCTTGAGGTCATATGTTTGTCGTTCCTTGCCATTTTCCATGTCGTAAATAACACACACCCACTTTGTGCCTTTGGGCGACTCGATTTGCCGTACCATGTAGGCAACTTTTCCATCGGGTGACACAAGCTGGCGTTTGCTATTGGAGCGAGGGCCATCACCAAGATTGATGAGCGTCCGTCCCGTATCCACGTCCCAACGACGAAGCCAGCCTCCGCCCAGCGAGTCCAGATATTTGCCATCCGGCGTGAACCTCAGCGCAGTTCCTCCCACGCCGTGGCGCAAGGAGGTTGTGCCGAGTCGGGCTACCGCGCCTTTGGGCAACGGATCCTCAATGGAATCTGCGGCGACGCGCTTTTGAGCCTGCTTCGCAACCGTCCCCTTGACAGACAGGTCAGGCGGCTGCACTCTGGTAATTGGCGAAGCCGCCCCACCATCGGCACCCGGCGCGAATTGCCAGACGCCAAAGGCGGCCGCCCCGCTAAGTGCCAATGCTAGC